>NZ_JBIMSN010000120.1:0-63800 GCF_043944905.1 Antrihabitans spumae | reverse complement strand
ACGCCGAAAACACTCGCCGCTTGACTCTTAAAGCCTAGGGATGTCTCACGAGGCGCGGAGCGCCCAATGCCGTCGCAAGGCCCAATGCCGACCCCGGCTCGAACGGCAGGCGCCACAGACCGCCGTGAGCGGCACCTTCGTAGAACAGTTCGACAGGATTGTCCTTCGCATCGACCGAAGCGGGGACGAACACGTCGTGCACCAGCTTCGCCGCGAGCAGCGCCGACGCAGTCTGCGGCTCGAAGATCTCGACCCCGAACCTCTTCGCCCCGTGATAGGCGCTCGCGAGCAGCTGATTCTTGGTGACCGATTCCGTCCACGATGCGGGCGCGACGTTGAACGACACGTTCGCACCGGAGGCGCGGGTCACGATGCCTCGCCACCGTTGAAGTCGTTTTGCCAGAGAATAATTCGGCCCCTGGACGCGGATCTGCGTATCTGCAAGACCCCAGTGATTGCCTTCGAAGTCGACGACCTCGTCGAGATAGTTCGGCCGAAACAGCGCCGACCGCGACGTGAAGCGAAGGACATCCTCCAGCGGACCCTTCGCGCCTCTGCTCGCCCAGCGGCGCCGCGCCTCCGCCATCACGTCGGCCTTGACCGCGTAGCAGTCGGTCGGGGTCGCCAAGTAGGCGAGCGTCACGTTGCTTCTTTTGGCGAGCAGGTCGGCTGCGATGAGGTCGGTCGCAAGTGTCAGCTCGACATGGGCCCGACCGTCCGCGTAGGCGTACATGCCGAAGACCAGCTTCTTGCGCTTGCTGGTGTTGGCGTAGATCCATTCGAGCAATCCCCCGAAGTCTCGACGCACGTCCGCACCTGCGCCTGCAGGACCGGACGGATACGTCACCGATCCCGCACCGGCCTCTGCCCGCGCTGTGATCGAGTTCCACCGCGTGGCATCCGGTAGGTCGACAGCGAGAACGTCTGCGCCCCACTGCGTCAGCATCGGATACGGACCCATTTCGGAGTCCGCACCCACAACGACTACCTGATGCCCAGGCAACGCAAGCCACTTCGGATTCTCGACGACGCGTTCGATAGCCGCGACGAAGCTCGGCTCGACGATTCCACGGTTACGCCAGTCGACCAGTTTCGCGCGCAACGCAGCGCCGCTGAGCACGGTGTCGCCGAACGGCACCCGTAATTCGGTGACCGGTTCAGCGGACCCGCGTACAACCTGCGAGGCAAAAGTAGTGGCCTGTGTTCGCCACCCGTCGTCGGCGAGCGCAGTGTCCGTGCCGTCGTCCGCTACGTAACGCGCGAGGGCGCTGGCTCGGCGCAAACCCGCACCGGCGATGCCAACAGCGCACGTCGGCGACGATGCACTCAACGCCGTCAACGCCCGGAACGCACCCGGATACTGCGACCGCCATTGCCGGGAGGACTCGATGGCCTGCGACAGATCGGCGTCGTAGGAACGAACGGCGTCGGCGAGCACGGCCTGCGCAAACTCCGTCGAGCTTCGACCGCGGAATGTAGCGGGGAGCGCAATGCCGGTGCGCGGTTCCTCGGCCTTGCTCGTCATGTGCGCAACCCTGCCACGAATGCGCGACAACTGCGGCGAACGCCCTGCTTGTGTCGCCCGTCACAAACCCAGCACACAGTCTTCACAGAGTTGGGTAAGAAAGTTCGTGGAGAATCGGCTGATGCGAAACAAGGCCGTACTGATATCGACGTTGGTAGTCGCCGCGTTGGTTGCCGCACTGATCGCAGGTGAGGTCATCGCGCGGCACACCGCGAAGAAATGCATGTCCCAGCAGTTCGAAAGCCAACTCGGCACGCAGGTGGACATCGGGCTCAGCGCCAAACCGATGCTGCTGCAATTGATCGACAAGAAGGTCCCCTATGTGACCGTCGACAGCGACGATTCCGCCTTCGGACCTGCGAAGGACATGGAGGTCCACGCCCGGGTGAACGACGTGGTCGTCTCCGAATCGGCGCAGAGCAGCGGAACGATCGGCAGTTCGTCGGCCGACATCGAATGGCCTACGGCGGGGATCCAGACGACCATGTCCGAGCAGTTGATGGGTGGTCTGATCTCCGGTGTCCGCTCGAGCAAAAGCGACGGCACGCTGCTGTTCGCGGTCGGGCCAGGCGGACTCGCGACGTTGACCGTCAAGCCCCGCATCGTCGGCGACGTGGTTCAGGTGGACACGATGGCTGCGCAGGTCCTCGGGATCGGACTGCCGACCGACCTCGTCGACGGTGTGGTCAAAGTGATCTCCGACAGCCTGCAGGCCTACCCGCTGGGTATGAAGCCGAAGTCGCTGGAGGTCACGGACGAAGGTATCCACATGTCGCTTGCGGGCGAGAACTTCGTGATGCCACCGCCGCAATCGGGTGCCGACAGCTGCGGAGTGCTGAGCTGATCGGAAACCGCTGAGCTAAACGGGAAAACCATCGAGCACGGCGCGCGAGGCCGAAAGACCGAGCCTCGTCGCGCCGGCTTCGATCAGCTCACGAGCAGCCTCGGCCGTCCGAATACCACCGCTCGCTTTGACACCGGCGTGCTTGCCGACGGTCTCGGCCATCAGCCGCACAGCATGCACGCTTGCCCCGCCCGCGGGATGAAAACCGGTGGAGGTCTTGACGAAGTTCGCTCCCGCTCGCACTGCGGCCCTGCATGATTCGACGATCGCCTGGTCGGTCAACGCGGCGGATTCGATGATCACCTTGAGTACCGTGCTCGGTTCGACAGCTTCGCGAACAGTGAGCACATCGGTGAGTACAGCGCCGAAATCGCCGGCAACAGCAGCGCCGACATCGATCACCATGTCGATCTCGACCGCTCCGAGTTCGACCGCAAGACGCGCCTCGGCAGCCTTCACAAGGGAATGATGTTTGCCGGACGGAAAGCCTGCGACCGCGGCGACGAGCAGGCCCTCTGCCTTGATGGGCAGCATCGACGGCGACACACACACCGCAAGGACACCCAGCTCCTGAGCCTCGGCGACAAGCGCTGCGACGTCGGCCGTCGTCGCTTCCGGCTTGAGCAGGGTGTGGTCGATCATCGCGGCGACTACCGCGCGCGTCAGCGCACCGTCGGCCTCTACGTCGGACATGCCGAAGAGCCTGTCACACACTCGTCGTGGACCGTTCGAGTTGCCTGTACACACGGACAACGAGCAGACTGCGCGGTGTGCTGATTCGCCGCGAAACCCTCGCCGACACCGACGCCATAGCCGCTGTACATCGCAGTGCTTTCGTCACGCCCGACGGCGGAGAACCAGCCGAGGCCACTCTCGTCACGCAACTCCGTGCCGACCCGAGCTGGATTCCTGAACTGTCGATGGTTGCCGATGTCGACGGCGACGTCGTCGGCCACGTCCTCCTCACCCACGCCACTGTGGGCAACCACAGGGTCGCAGCGCTCGGTCCGATCGGCGTAGCAAGCGACATGCAGGGCGCAGGAATCGGTGCCGCGCTGATGCACGCGGTGCTCGGCGCGGCAGATGCTCTCGACGTTCCGCTCGTCGGACTGCTCGGCCACCTCGAGTATTACCCGCGCTTCGGTTTCGTGCCTGCAGCCGACGTCGGAATCACACCGCCGGACCCCGAGTGGTCGTCGCATTTCCAGGTCCGCACACTTGCTCGCTACGACACGGCGATCACGGGCGAATTTCGCTACGCCGCACCTTTCCTGCAACTGTAGATTCGGGCGTATGACCAGCGCCGAGTACCGGACTCTGTTCAATTCGACCCGTTCGGATTTCACCAAGATCACACCGCTGCTGTGGGGTCCGGCCGGGCAGTCGCTCGCGTTCGCGATGCGTCATCGGCCTGGCGACGTCGTCCTGGACGTCTGCTGCGGAACCGGCACCTCTGCGCTGCCCGCGGCCGCCGCGGTGGGTCCGACCGGACGGGTCCACGGGATCGACCTTGCCGAAGATCTGCTCGAGGAAGGTCGCCTGACGGCATCCGCATGGGCGTTTCAGAACGTCGATTTCGTGGCC
Source organism: Antrihabitans spumae (assembly GCF_043944905.1). Lineage (NCBI taxonomy): Bacteria > Bacillati > Actinomycetota > Actinomycetes > Mycobacteriales > Nocardiaceae > Antrihabitans > Antrihabitans spumae. Next base: position 59,847 of record NZ_JBIMSN010000120.1, on the reverse strand, counting down.
GCTGACGCAACTACCTGGGAGCCACCCAGCGTCGTTCCCGCGGCGGGCTACGACGCGCTCTGCAGTTCGTACGGAGTGTTCTTCCTCCCCCACATGGATTCCTCGTTCGCCAGGTTGCTTCGCCTCGTCCGTACCGGTGGCCGGGTCGGGCTCGCGGTGTGGCGCGAGAAGGCATTCGCCGAAATCGCCGCCGCGTACTTCGAGGTGCTCGGACGCCGCCATCCCGAACTCGCACAGGGACAGGCCGCGCCGCGCACGCGCGGCATCGAAACCGCTCGCGAAGCAGGTGCGCGGCTCGACACTGCAGACAAACTCGCGGCGTGGCTCGGCGGCTTCGGCACCGAATCGATCCAGGTCACCGAACTGTCGAATCTGCTTCCTGCAACGGAGGAGTTTTGTTGGAACCTGGTGCTGGGCAGCGGGTTCCGTGCGCCACTTGCCGCGTTGGACGACGTGGCGATCGAGCAGATCCGCTCGGAGTTCATCGACCTTGTCACCGACCGTGGCATCCACACGATCGACGCAGGAACGTTGATCGCAACGGCCGTCGTCACCAGGTGATTCGACCACCTGAGAGACTGTCGCCCATGAGCGTGCCCGCACTTCACGACGACCGACGTATCGTCCTGACCCTCGGCTGCCCCGACAGTGTCGGCATCGTCGCCCGCATCACCGGATTCATCGCAGAAAACGGTGGATCGATCGTCGAGGCCGGGTATCACGCCGACGCGGCAACGGGGTGGTTCTTCACCCGCCAAGCGATTCGTGCATCGTCGGTCGCAGACGGCGTCGACGCGTTCCGTGCCAAGTTCGCAGGCGTCGCGGCCGAGTTCGGACCGGAGACGGATTGGTCGGTCCACGATTCGGGCACCCCGAAACGTGTCGTGCTGCTTGTCAGCAAGGAGGGACACTGCCTGCACGACCTACTCGGCAGAGCGGCAGGCGGCGAGTTACCGGCGACGATCGAAGCGGTGATCGGCAACCACACGGATCTGCAGCGTGTCGTCGAAGCTCACGGCGTGCGGTTTCACCACGTCCCGTTCGCCCGCGACCCCGCCGAGCGTGGTCCCGCATTCGACGAAGTACGCGAACTCGTCGACGCGCACAATCCCGACGCCGTCGTCCTAGCTCGTTTCATGCAGGTGCTGCCCGCGGAGTTGTGTGAGCACTGGACCGGCAAAGCTATCAACATTCACCACAGCTTCCTGCCGTCGTTCGTCGGCGCCCGGCCGTACCACCAAGCGTTCGCGCGCGGGGTGAAGTTGATCGGCGCAACCTGCCACTACGTGACGGCCGAACTCGACGCCGGACCCATCCTCGAGCAGGACGTGATTCGCGTAGACCATGCCGACGAGGTCCGCGACTTCGTCCGGCAGGGCCGTGACATCGAAAAGCTGGTGTTGGCACGCGGCCTGCGCTGGCATCTCGAGGACCGCGTACTCGTGCACGGCGGAAAAACGGTCGTCTTCAGCTGACTGGAGTGAAGACGACCGTCCGAGCGAGAAAGTAGAGCGTCAGCCCGCGACCGCGGTAACCGACCGACGCGATTTGCGGCGCTTCGACAGCGAACGCATCCGCACGATTTCGGCGTTGAATTCCTCGATTGCCTCGATGTTGCTCATGTGCCCGACGTTCGGCAGGATGACCAGCCGATCGAGCGCGCCGTGCATCGTGAGCGCGTCGGCAAGTTTGCGGGAGTGGCTCGGCGGGGTGAGGTTGTCGAACTCGCCACCGATGACGGTGGTCGGGACGGTCAAATTGCTCAGCGCGGCCGAGACGTCGAGCGATGCGAGGGCGAGGCCCCACTTGCCGCGAGCGCGACCCTTGCATGCGAACACGATGCGCTGGCAGAACTCGACCTGTTCCTTGGTCGAGGACGCCGACATGATGCGCGCGCGGAATACCGGACGAGCGACCGTGGCGAGTGGCGCGAGCGGGACAGGAGCGCCGAGAACCGCGCGCCCGAGCAGATCGGGGACCTTCGTGATGGCTGCGGGGAGGGGGACGACGGTGGTGTTCGCGACGAGGCGATCAGCACCGGTGCTGGTGAGCATGACGCCGCTCGCGTACTGCGTGACCTGCTTCGGATGCCGGCCTGCCCAGGCCATGATGCTCATGCCACCCATGCTGTGCCCGACGAGGAGGGCCTTCTTGCGAGGGGAAACCGTGGCCGCGAGGACAGCGGCAAGATCGTCTGCGAGTACGTCCACGTCGAGCTTGCGCTTTCCGAGCGTGCTGTGGCCGTGCCCGCGGTGATCGTAGGCAATGACGCGATACTTGCCTGCCAACGCGTTGATCTGCGGGTTCCAGTACTCGATGCGGCAGGTCCAGCCGTGGATCAGAACGATCGGCTCGGCATTGGCGGGGCCGTATGCGTGAACGCGGAGCTTGGCGCCGTCTTCGGTGACGAGCGTGACGATCTCGGGTTCGATGCTCGGGTTCCGCAACAGTTCGTTGTCCCACTCACGATCGGTGGGGTCGCGCCGTGTGGTCAGCCCTCGTAGTGCTTCGACTGCATCGGCACGAATGCCGGGCATCGCCAAGTTACGCGCATACTTCCGTCGAGTAACGGTCACTTCACACTCCTTTGTGTTGCAGCCCACATTAGCGTGCTTGCGCGCTGCTTGCTACCGCTAGCACTGATGCAAATCAGCCTGCGGCAGTTGTGTTCTCTGTCGTCTCGGAGCCGGACATCGTTTCAGCGACCGATTCGAGCGCGGCGACTATCGCCTCGTCCATCACGTCGACCAGCAGCGAATGCACGACGTCGTGCACCAATGCTCGGCCCTTGTTGATCAGCTCGGACAGGCTTGCGATTGCGGTAGCGTCGAGTTCGAAAGCCGGACCGTCGGGAGCTAGATATTGGTCTGTGACCAAGTTCACAAAACGGTTCGCGACGTCGCGCAAGTCGAGCCGTACGACGGCCGCGTTGTCGAGAATATCGGGCAACGGAACTCCGGCGTTCAGCAACAGCTCGGTGGCTTCGACCAAGCGTGGATTGGCGATCCGGAACGACTGACCCTCGCGCTTGAGCAGCCCGCTGGCCAGCGCACGATCGAGATTGGCGTCGTAGTCCTCGGTGCCGATCAGCTCACGCAGTTCGTCGGCACCCAGCCGACCCGATTCGACGGTCCCGGACGGGCGGACCTCAACGCGGTCGGTATCGAGAATCTCTTCGACGCGCATACCGAACTGTGCTGCTGTCAGCAGCTCACTGATCGTCGCGAACGTGTACCCGCGGTCCAACATTCGGTTGATGACTTTGAGTCGTGACAGGTGCGCCTCGTTGTACCACCCGGTGCGGCCCTCGCGGCGTGGCGGCGGAAGCAGTCCACGGTCCTGATACACGCGTACATTGCGGACGCTGACACCGGCGACGCGAGCGAGATCGTCGATCCGATACTCCGACGACGGAGTGGGGGACGTCTCGGTTGCGACGGAGGCGGGCGAAAGCACGCCCGCGATGCCGCGAAGCATCCGAGCGGACTCCGCAGCGATGAAGTTCGCCATCTCGTATCAGCTCCGTGTTCTGGCCTGGGTGAACCGGCCTCTAGATTGCGTGGGCGCGCCGAAGCAGGAACTTCGCCGGACCGCCGATGAGACCGACCGCGTCGAGAAACTCGACCGTCTTGGAGCAGCCTTCACGCAGCTTGCGATGGTAGTGCTCGTTCTCGCTGCGGGCCTTCTTCGCCTCGCGGACGTCGAGTCCGGCGGCCTCGTAGCACTTGTCGTTGACGAGGCTCGTCAGGATGAAGTACGCCGTGACGCCGAGCACCAACTGCACTCCTGCGCGGCCGATCGGGTTCGAGTCCTCCAGCCTGCGGACGGTCTCTTCACGAGCGAACCGAATATGTCGAGCTTCCTCGGTCACGTGAATCTTGCTGACCGTCCGAGTGATCGGCTGAACGCGGTCGTCGCGCATGAAGTCGCGCTGCATCATGTCGAGGACTTCTTCGGCGAACAATGTGCCGCCGTAGGCGAGCGAGCCACTTGCCACGGTCTTGAAGGCTCGCGCAGCCTGGTGAATCCACCACTTCGGCCGGTAGGACGGCACTCCGAACTTCGTCGCGGATTTGGCGAACATCGTCGAGTGCCTGCACTCGTCCGCGATCTCGGTGAGAGCGAACTGCACGTGCGCGGTGGACGGATCGTGGTCGTAGACGTCGCGGAGCAGCATCTGCATGAGGATCATCTCGAACCAGAGCCCGGTGCCCGCGATACTCGCTGCCTCGTGGATGGTGAGCGTGATCCGCTGCTCTTCGGTCATCCGGTCCCACAGCTCGGTGCCGTAGAGGCTGCACCATTCCGGAGTCATGCCGTAGAGGTCAGCGGGGATCGGGGCGTCCCAATCGACCTCGACCAGCGGGTCGTAGGACATCTTCGCCGACGAAGCGAGGAGGCGATTACCCGTGTCGTCCCGTTCCCGCGCCTTGACGAGCCGTGCGGCCCATTCGTCGTCGGTTCTGGTTTCCATGATGGTCATATCTGCTCCTCGCAACGTCATCGGTGCTCAGCGGATCTCGTTAAGACTTACCTAACGATACCATTGTCACAATGCTCATTGTCAAGGTTTGGGCTCGGGCCGCAAACGGCTCGTGAGTCCTTTCGGAGGCCCTGACCACCGAAAAGACGCACGAGCGGCGGAGCCGCCTACCAGCGCGGACCGCGCTGAACTTCCTCGACTCGAGGCCTGACATCGACGAGATACACGCAGATCGCAACGACCGCGATGATCCACAGGAACATCACCGGCACAAGCAACAGAACCGCAAGCGAGGCAGCGAGGATGCCGATCCACACGGGCTTGGTGAGCTTGTCCACTGCGGGAAACGCATCGGTCCGCTGTCGGACGGCGTGCACGAGTGCGAACAGCGCGCCTCCGATCGAGGCGAGCTGCAGACCGAACATGATCCAACCGGTCAACCCGGTGACAGAGGCGAACACGACACCATCATAGAAGGAACCGCCCCCGCACATGATCTGTGCGAGGGCGGTTCGGTTTCGAGCGTGTGCAGCAGGAAAGAAATTACTGCGCGGTCTTCTTGGCCGGCGCACGCTTTGCCGGCGCCTTCTTGGCCGGAGCGGCCTTTGCGGGGGCAGCAGCCTTGGCAGGCGCAGCCTTCGCGGGAGCCTTGGCAGGCGTCGCCTTCTTGGCGGGTGCGGCCTTCTTGGCCGGAGCGGTCGCCTTGGTGGCGGCCTTCTTGACTGCGGCGACGGTCTCTTCGACCTTCTCTGCAGCCTCTTCGGCGGCGTCTTCTGCGCGGCCCGTCACCTTGCCTGCGAGCTTGGTGGCCTGCTCGCGGACGTCCTTGGTGGCTTCGGTGACCTTGCCGAGGGCATCCTCGGTGCGGGTGCGGGCGTCGCTGACGAGGCCTTCGACACGGCCGAGACGCTCATCGACGCCGGTGTTGCCACGCAGGCGTTCGACGGTCTCTTCGCCACGCTCTGCGAGCGAGGCGTACAGGTCGACTGCGACCTTCAAGTACTCTTCGGCAACCTTGCGAAGCTCGTCGACGGTGAACTTCTCACGCAGTTCGGCAAGCTCTTCCGGCAGCTCGGACGGCAGGCTCGCGAGACGCTCGCGGAGGCTCTCGATCTGCTCCTGCACGTCGGACGGCAGCGAGGCGAAACGCTCACGCGCTTCTTCGACCCGGCCGGACACGTCGGTGCTGGTGTTCTCGGCGCGCTCGCGCACCTGAGCGACGACATCGGCAACTGCCTGGACAACTGCGTCGCCTGCGCCGACGGTGGCGTACAGCGGCTTCTTCACGGTCTCGAGACCCTTGTCGGTGGACTCACTCATCTTCGCTCTCCTGTTCCAATGGCTTGGTTTCTGCGGACGGCTCGGCCTTTTCGACTGGCGCAAGCTCGTCGTTCGACGAATCGTTTTCACGACAGAACGATTCGTATATCTCCAGGAGCACCTGCTTCTGCCGCTCTGTTATTGCGACATCCGCGAGTAGCGCATCCCGGACCGGGCTGTAAGGACGCTGTTCGAGATAGCCCGCTCGTACGTACAGCGCCTCCGAGGAAACCCGGAGACCTTTCGCGATCTGACCGAGTACTTCGGCAGAGGGATTGCGTAACCCACGCTCGATCTGGCTGAGGTAGGGATTACTGACACCCGCCAGCAGAGCAAGTTGCCGCAGGGACACCTGGGCCGCTTCACGTTGAGATCTGATGAAGCTACCGATGTCTTGCGCGGCATCTTTGACTTTGACGACACGTGCAGCCAGCTCGCCCGCACCGACCTCGTCAGCCGGATCGGTCGCCCCCTCTGCGGGAACTTCGGGGTAATCCGGCATGTGTATTCACTCTCCTGGTTGGTGTTGCGATATCAACCCTAAGCGAAGGTGCTAACTCTTGCAAGCACCACAGCTAACAGTCGACGAGGTATGGGTCACATCGGGTCGGACTCACATAAGCGATACCCGGTCCATTCAACTACCGAACATAAGATGAGAAACGGTATATATCGACAATCCGGCAAGCGAACCGACAACTGTGCCGTTGATCCGGATGAACTGCAGATCACGGCCGACTTGCAACTCGATCTTCTTGCTTGCTTCCTCGGCGTCCCACCTTGCCACGGTATCGGTGATGATCGTCGTGATCTCGTTCGCATAATTCGCAGCGACATATCGTGCACCGGCAAGCAGCCACCGATCGACCTTCGCGCGCATCTCGTCGTCGTCGCGCAGACGTTGCCCCAATTGCTCGACGTTCTCGCCGACCTTGCGTCGCAATGTGCTGTTCGGATCGTCGACCGACTCCAGGATCAAGCGCTTCGCAACGCGCCACGTGGCTTCGGCAAGACCGGTGATTTCCTCCCGACCCATGATCTCTGCCTTGATCGACTCGGCCTTCTTGACTGTCGCCTCGTCGAATTGCAGGTCGTTCGCGAATTCGAGGAGAAACCGATTAGCGGCTTGGCGCACTTCGTGATCGGGCGTCGTCCGCACTTTCCACGTGAACTCGACCAATTCGCGATAGATCTTTTCCGACAGCAGGATGTCGACGAACTTGGGCGACCATTGCGGCGAATCGCGCAGCACAATTCTGTCGATCGTCTCCTGACTCGCCAGCGCCCACTGATGCGCGCGTTCGGTCAACATGTCGATCAACGGCAATTGCTTGTTTTCTTTGAGCAATTCCGCAAGCACCTTGCCGATCGGCGGACCCCACAGCGGCTCGGCGATTCTGCGCACGATGGTGTGGTCGATGACCTGCTGAACGTCCTCGTCGCGAAGCACGACGACAGCGGCTCGCAGAATCGTCGACGTTTCCTGCGCGACACGTGCCGCGTTTTTCTTCTGCGCCATCCAGCTGCCGATGCGTAGCGGAATCTGCGCGGACGCAACCTTCTCCGATACGACGTCGGGAGCGAGGAAATTGGTTCCGACGAAACTGCCGAGGCTCTCCCCGAGCTGATCTTTCTTCTTCCGAATGATCGCCGTGTGCGGGATGGGCAGACCCAGTGGATGACGGAACAACGCCGTCACCGCGAACCAGTCGGCCAGCGCACCGACCATGCCTGCTTCGGATGCCGCTCTGACGTACCCGACCCAACCGCCTGCGCCACGCGATTCCTGCCAACGGCAGAACAGGTAGACGACGGACGCGAACAACAGAAATCCCGTCGCGATCGCCTTCATCCGCCGCAGGTCGCGACGTTTGGCCTCGTCGTCGGCCATGGCGAGACCATCCGAGGGAACTCGTCGCGCAGGTTTCGGCGGTTCGAGAGCGAGTTCTGCACGATCTTCCGCACCGCGCTGTGCGCGTTCGATGGACACACTGCACATTCTGCCCAATCCCGACCCGATACCGGCTCAATGCCCATCTTCTGCTGCGTCGCGCAGGTCGGCTCATCGCCTCGGGCTTAAGCTGGTCGGAATCGACGTACGAGCACGACACCTACTGTCGATACCGACAGAACGGACCTGGTTTCACCGTGCACCCAATCCCCGAGGGGGCCACCCTGACTACGAAAGACGCCAGAGCGCAGAAGCCGGACGGCCGCAAACGCCGCTGGCGCGAACACAAGGTCGCGAGACGTGAAGAACTCGTCGACGGCACTCTGGCGGCAATTCGGAAGCTCGGCGCGACGATCGGAATGGATCAGATCGCGGCAGAGATCGGCGTCTCCAAGACCGTGCTGTATCGGTACTTCACCGACAAGAACGACCTGACCAACGCGGCTATGTCGCGCTTCGTCGAGACGATTCTCGCGCCTCGGCTGTACCAGGCGATAGGCGAACAGCTCGAGGAGTACGACCTCGTGCACTCTGCGATCACCGCGTACGTGGAGACGATCGCCAGCGACACCGAGATCTACCTGTACGTGATGAGCAACGGCGCCGGACCTCATCAGGATGCGGTCGCCGATTCGGAGCGAATGATCGCCGAGCTCGTTGCGGTTGTCGTCGGTCAGCGGGCGCGGGCGCTCGGATACGACTCGGGCGGTGCGACGCCGTGGGCGTACAGCATCGTCGGCGGCATTCAGTTGGCGACCCACTGGTGGATTTCGAACAAGTCGATGACGTCCGACGATCTGATCGACTACCTCACGATGATGATCTGGGGCGCGATCGAGTCGATCGCCAAGAACCGCGGCTCGGCGGCAGAATTCAAGAGCCAGAAGCATGTCCTGCCGGAGCCGAACCACCAGGTGTGAGTGCAGTCAGTCGGTGATCGTCGATCGGACGAACTCGCCGATCTCGACGACTGCCTTCGCGGCTTCCGGCAGCAGGTCGGCCGCGGCCTGGAACACATGGAACTGACCTTCGAACAACTGCAGGCTGCACCGCACGCCGGCTGCGGACAGTTCGGCGGCTATCTGCTCGGCGTCGACGACAAGAAGCTCGTCGGCACCCGCCTGGACGAGAACCGGCGGCAGACCTGCGAGGTCGACGTGCAGTGGCGACGGAACGCGACCGTATTCGTCGAGTTGACCACGCTTTCCTTCGACGTCGGCGAGCATCGCCATCATCGAGACCAGCGCATTCGCGGGGAACAGCGGATCTGCCACGTCACCGAGGCGGACCAGCTTGCGTCCAGGGTCGGTATCGACCAGCGGCGAGATCAGCACGATCGCACCGGGGTCGCCGAGTCCACGCGCACGCGCGGCAAGAGCGGTCATCAGCGCGAACCAGCCGCCTGCCGAGTCGCCGACGATCGCGATCCGATCGCTGGGGTAGCCCTGTCCGAGCAGCCACTCGTAGCCGGCTACGCAGTCTTCGAGGCCGATGCTCGCCGGCGTTTCGGGCAGCATGCGGTAGCCGACGCTCAGTGCGGGCGCTGCGCACGCATGCGATATTCCGGACACCATGCGGCGATGCGTTCGCAGGCCGCAGCAGATGAACGCGCCGCCGTGCAGATACAGCAGCGCACGGTCGTCGGCGGCACCCGGACCAGCGATCCATTCCGCCGAGCAATCGGGCAGGTCGACGGGACCGGACTTGGTCCCCCGGATCGGACGCAGTGGCGTCGCCGCGACGTCGATCAGGCCGTACGGCCACGGCAAATTCGGAACCGCTCCCCACAGCTGCAGTACCGGTCGGACCGTCAACCGAAGTGCGAACCGCAACGCGCGACTGCGACGACTAGGGCCTGCGAAGACGCTGATGTAGGGAGCGTCCCGTTTTCGAGAAAGCCCGCGGGAGCTCGAATCGAGGGTCGCAGCGACGACCGCTGTCGAGTCATGATCCGACCGTAACCCAGCATCGCGATCCGACCGCGCAGGTGGAACGAAAAGTTCGAGGGTTGCTGGATAATTGCGGGCACAATCGGTGCACCCCTGGTTGACGTTTACCGCCGTCGGGTAAGAATGGACGGGTCATGCTCGGTGCCTCGAGCGTTCGTTCTCGATATTTACGCAGTTCGGGCTACCAGCACGGCAATGACAAAGCGGAGGTTCGCGCATGACCAGACGGGTTCCGACATCGCGGTTGGCCCGGGGTTCCAAGCTCGGAGCGGTCGCCGCAAGTTCCATCTTGCGGAGTCAGCAGACCAGGATGGCGATGCTCGGGCGGTCCGACGAGGTCCGTGCCCGCATGGCCGAAGAGTCGACCATCCGTGCCGCCGAGCAGCTCGTGACCGTCCTCGGCGGCATGAAGGGCGTGGCTATGAAGCTGGGCCAGATGTTGTCGATCCTCGACCTCGACCTGGTCCCACCGCATCACCGCGAATCGTTTCAGCAGCGGCTCGCTGCGCTGCGCGACAGCGCACCGACAGTGTCCTTCGACGACATGCGAGCCGTCGTCGAGAAAGAACTCGGCAAGCCCCTTTCCGAAGCCTTCGTCGACTTCTCTCCCGAGCCGATCGCTGCGGCATCGATCGGTCAGGTGTATCGAGCCACCCTGCACGACGGCCGAATCGTTGCCGTGAAAGTGCAGTACCCGGGCATCGAGGCCGCGGTCCGCGCCGACCTGAAGAACCTGACCATGTTCGCCAAGTTCTGGCAGACGATCCTGCCGTGGGTATCACCCGCCCTGATCGACGAACTTGCCAGGAATCTGGAAGCCGAGCTCGACTACTTCGCCGAAGCCACCACCCAGCAGAAGGTCGCGGAGCAGTTCGCCGGCCATCCGTTCTTCGTGATCCCCGCGAGTGTCCCCGAGCTGAGCGGTCGCCGGGTATTGGTCACCGAGTACGTCGACGGCCTCGGATTCGACGAACTGCGCACCTTGCCGCAGGCAGAACGCGATCGCATCGGCGAGATCATCTATCGCTTCTACGTCGGCAACATGTTCACCTACAACGAGTTCTGCGGCGATCCGCATCCCGGCAACTTTCTGCTCGCACCGGACGGCCGCGTCGCGTTTCTCGACTTCGGTCTCTTCAACCGGATGGACGCCGATCACGTCGAGTTCGAGTTGGCGTGCCTGCGTGCGGCCGCCGAGGAGCGCGGCGACGATCTGTATCGAATGATGGTCGACCGTGGTGTCATCAAGCGCGACGCGAAGGTGACCGCCGACGAGTGCATCGATTACGTCTATTCGGCATCGGGCTGGTGCCTCAACGACCAAGACCTGTTGATCACGCCGGAGCTTGCCAGTGGGGCTTTCCTGCTCGCCGTCGATCCCCGTGCTTCGGAGTTCGCGGGGATCAAGTCGAACAGCCTGCCGCCCGAGCACCTTTTTTCGCGTCGGGCAGACTTCTTGACGTTCGGTGTTCTTGGCCAGCTTGCTGCCAATGGCAATTGGCACCGGATTGCGCGGGAATGGATCTACGGCGAGGAACCGGCGACCGAGCTCGGCCGCGCCAACCAGGTATGGGTCGAGCAACAAACGTAACCGTGGCGGCACTGGGCGCCACTGCACACGAAAGCGGAAACACCATGTCATCACAACGCGAGCTCGATCTGGTCCTGTTCGGAGCGACCGGCTTCGTCGGCAAGCTGACAGCCGAATACCTCGTCAAGGCGGCTCCGCGCGAGGCGAAGATCGGTTTGGCCGGACGTTCGTTGGACAAGTTGGCAGCAGTCCGCAGCGAACTCGGTGACGCCGCAGCGCAGTGGACGTTGATCGCGGCGGACTCCGCCGACCAGGCAGCTCTCGATGCGATGGCCGCACGGACCAAGGTCGTCGTCACGACGGTCGGTCCGTACGCGAAGTACGGTCTACCGCTCGTGCAGGCGTGTGCGGCGGCAGGCACGCACTACGCCGACCTCACAGGCGAACCACTGTTCATCCGCGAGTGCATCGACTCCTACCAGGACGCTGCCGTCGCATCGGGCGCCAAGATCGTCAATTCGTGCGGATTCGATTCGGTACCTTCGGATTTGAGCGTCTACCTGATCTACAAGAAGTCGTTGGAGGACAACACCGGCGAGTTGGAGGAGACGACGCTCGTCGCGAGCATGAAGGGTGGCATGAGCGGCGGCACGATCGCGTCCGGTCGCGGTCAGATGGAATCCGTCGCCGCCGACGGCTCGCTCCGCACACTGCTCGACAACCCGTACGCCCTCAGCCCGGACGACTCGCTGGAGCCCGACGTGGGCAAGCAGTCCAACCAGGCGTTGCGACGCGCCAACACGATCGATCCGAGCTTGGACGGGTGGGTCACGTCGTTCATCATGGCGCCGCACAACACCAAGATCGTCCGCCGCAGCAACGCGCTGCTCGGCTGGGCCTACGGCAAGAACTTCCGCTACAGCGAAGTGATGAGCGCCGGAAAGTCTGTTGCAGCGCCTGTGGTCGCGGCGGGTGTCGCGGGCGCGTTGGCCGCCTACGAGGCAGTCGGACCGCTGCTGTCGAAGGGTGTCGGCAAATCGGTACTCGACCGCATCCTCCCGAAGCCAGGCACCGGACCGAGCGAGGAAACCCGCAACAGCGGCTACTTCACGACGAAGACGTTCGCCCGGACGACGTCGGGTGCGAAGTACCTTGCAACCTTCTCCGCGCAGGGTGATCCCGGTTACGCGGCGACCGCAGTGCTGCTCGGCGAATGTGGCCTCGCGCTTGCCTTCGACGACGAACTGTTGTCACCGCTGGCCGGAGTCGTCACTCCCGCAACAGTTATGGGCGACACGCTCGCGGACCGCTACCGCGCGGCCGGAATGGTCGTCGAGGTCGAACGACGCTGATGTGCGGATGATCCGCTACCGACAGTAGCCAGTACCAGCAGTATCGGGTACCGTGGCCGACATGCCACGGCTCACGCACAGCGCCAAGCAGCGAGCAGCAAAGGTGTCGGCCAAGGTGTCGGCCAAGGGCGCGTCCGACTCCGCACCGACCGTACGGTACGACGCGCGCAGCGAGCGGTGGCGCGAACATCGAGTGAAGGTCAGGCAAGAGTTCGTCGAAGCAGCCGTCCGTGCGCTGGACCGCTGTGGACCCGAAGTCAGCATGGACGACATCGCGAAGGAAGCCGGTGCAGCAAAGCCCAAGCTGTACCGGCATTTCGAGGACAAACTCGACCTCTACACCGCCGTCGTCGCGCACATTCAGCACGAGCTGACGAGCCGAATCGCGACCAAGGCGAATCTGCTGACCGACACCACAAGTCAGTTGATCGTCAGCAGTTCACGCGAATACGCCGAATTCGTCACCGAGCACCCGAACGTCTTCCGGTTCCTCGTGCACGGTCACTACACGCGAGCGTCCGGGGAACCGGAGCGCACGGTTGCCGCGGCACACGATTCGGCGCGGCGCTCGGTCAGCCTGCTGACGATCGCATTGCGCGACTCCAACATCAGTGTCGAAAACGCAGAGTTGGTGTCCTTCTCGATTTTCGGTGCGGTCGTCTCGGCGACGGACTGGTGGATCGGTCCGAACGCAGCCGACAGCCAACCTTTGCCGATCGACGAGTTCGCCAAGTATCTGAGCGCGATCTCACGCGGCGTCATCGATTCGGCCGCAGCACTGGCCGACATCACGATCGACTTCGATCAGCCTCTCTACCTTGCCTTTTCAGCCGCCATGTCGACGACGGCCGAGTAGAGCGGCAAGCACCGATGTACAACGGCACCGCCGCAGCACACACCCGAGTCACCGCCGAGAATGGAGAAACCCACAATGCCGAAGCCTGAACCTTTGCAGATCAGTCGGTTCCGATCGACCGACGTCCCGGATCAAACCGGCAAGACCATCCTGATCACGGGGGCCAACAACGGTCTCGGCCTGCAGGCCGCGACGGTTCTCGCTGGAGCCGGCGCAGCCATCGTGCTCGCGTGCCGCAACCAGAACACCGGCAAGGCCGCTCTGGCACAGGTGCGTGCCGCCGCGCCGAACGCCGAGCATCATCTGGTCCGCATCAATCTGTCCGACCTCGCCTCGGTCCGCGCGGCCGCAGCCGAAGCACTCGCAGCGGTCCCCCGGATCGACGTGTTGATCAACAACGCAGGGCTGATGGCGATTCCGTTCGCGAAGACCGTCGATGGTTTCGAAATGCAGATCGGCACAAATCATCTCGGCCATTTCGTCCTGACCGACGAGTTGCTGCCCGCACTGTTGGCAGCACCGGCCGCACGTGTTGTGAGCTTGGCGAGCATCGCGCACTGGCCTGCCAAGATCAAGCTCGACGACCTCAACTTCGAACGCCGTCGCTACACGAAGATGGGCGCGTACCAGCAGTCCAAGTTGGCGAACCTCCTCTTCTCGGGTGAGCTGGCCAGGCGTTCGGAGGCGGCGGGAACATCGATCACGTCGATCGCTGCTCATCCGGGCGTAGCTGCGACCAACCTGTTCGATTCCATGGTGCCGCCGATTCCCGGCGCCGTCACGATGACCCATCTCGGCCTCCGTGTCGTCGGAAACAGCGAAAAAGAAGGCGCATTGAGCCAGCTGTATGCGGCCACGATGCCGGATGCCAACAACGACGACTATCTCGGACCCACGCAACTGCGCGGAATGCGCGGACCCGTACGTCGGTCCCCGCGGTCGAAGTCGGCGCGGGACCGCAAGCTCGCGGCCGATTTCTGGGCGAAGTCGGTCGAACTGACAGGTGCGACCTACGGCTTGCTCGAACCGAAGTCGAAGTCGAAACGATGACCAACGCGCTCGACGGCGCAAACCACCGTGCGCTGCAACTCATTTCGCCGCCGAACCTTCGTGACGCCGCGGTGCTCGACGAGGGTTTCGTCGATCTGATCGGTTCGCGGGAGGCGCCACAGCCGACCATCGCACAGCGCGCCATGAACAGCAGTGTCGTCGCCGCAATCTACGAAAGGCTCTGGCGCCCGGTCGGAGTCGCGGCCCTGGGCCTGTGGAAGACCGACGAGCACACCAAGGCAGCCACCGACCTGCGTCTCGGCGGTAATCAGCGGGTGCTCGATGTCGCCTGCGGCCCTGGAAATTTCACGAAGTTCCTCGGGTCGCGGCTCGACGGTGACGGCATCGCCGTCGGATTCGACATCTCGCGACCGATGCTGGTGCAGGCCGCACGCGACAACCGCAGTTCGCATGCGGCGTACGTCAGAGGCGACGGGCGCCGACTTCCCTTCGAGGACGGCACGTTCGATGCCGTCTGCTGCTACGCAGCTCTCTACCTCGTTCCAGAGCCGTTCACGATCGTCGACGAGCTCATTCGGGTTCTCAGGCCGGGTGGTCGGATCGCGATCATGACGAGCTGTGCACGTGGTCCGGCATTCGTCAGCAAGGTGCAGACCGTGGCGTCGGATCGTTTCGGCGTGCGAACGTTCGATCGCGACGAATTCACGACGATCTTCCAGGCCGCGGGATTGACGGAGATCGAGCGAGAGGTCCACGGTGTCGCGCAATTCGTGAGCGCGACCAAGCCGTTGCGCTGAGACGATATCCGTCGCTTCGCTCGCCCGCTCCGGGTCGTTTGTGGCAAAGTCCAAGCATGGGACAAGACGCGAGCCTGTGGACGACGCCGGCGCCCGACGCATTGCGGGTGACGCCGGAAACGACTGTCGCGGCTCTGGATACACGCTCGACGCCAGGATTCGCCGGTGACAAGAAGGCCGGTGAGCTACTCCTTGCCGAACGTGGCGCAGCGCTCGGTGCGCTGCAGGAGAAGCTGTACGCCAACGGCCGCTCCGGTGACACCCGTTCGGTGTTGCTCGTGCTGCAGGGCATGGACACCTCGGGAAAGGGCGGCATCGTCCGGCACGTGATCGGCCAGGTCGACCCGCAAGGTGTCGACCACGCCTCGTTCGGCGTCCCGACTGCCGAGGAGAAGGCGCATCACTATCTGTGGCGCATCAAGAACGCGCTGCCCAAAGGCGGACAGATGGGCGTTTTCGATCGCTCGCACTACGAGGAGGTGCTCGTCGTCCGCGTGCACAACCTCGTGCCTGCCGAGGTGTGGTCGACGCGGTACGACGAGATCAATGCCTTCGAGAAAGAACTTGCCGACAGCGGGACCACCATCGTCAAGTGCGCGATGTTCGTGTCGTTGGACGAGCAGAAGGCCCGCCTGACCGAGCGTCTGGAGCGGCCGGACAAGTACTGGAAGTTCAACCCGAACGACATCGACGAGCGGTTGCTCTGGCCTGCCTATCAGGAGGCCTACCAAGCCGTGCTCGACAAGACCTCGACGGAGCACGCTCCGTGGCACGTCATCCCGGCCGACCGCAAGTGGTTCAGTCGACTCGCCATCACCGAATTATTGATCGACGCCCTGGAACGGCTCCAACTCGATTGGCCGCCAGCCGATTTCGATATCGAGCACGAGAAGCAACGCCTGGCGAGGGCCTGAACCGTGCCGCTCGGTAACGACGACGATCGAGAGAACGAGCGCGACGAAACAGAAACTCAGCGCCTCGACCGCAACTGGGCGAGCCTCCTGCAGGAACTGCGCGTTGTGCAGACCGGTGTTCAGGTGCTGACCGGCTTTCTGTTGACCCTGCCGTTCCAGGATCGATTCTCGACGTTGGACGACGTGATGCAAGGTGTGTACCTCGCGACGGTCGTCTGCTCGATCGGCTCGACGGTGTTGCTTGTCGCGCCCGTCGGGATGCACCGTCTGCTGTTTCGGCGGCATCAGTTGACCGATCTCGTGGCTGCATCGCACCGTTTCGCGCTAGCGGGAATCGTGTTGCTCGGCCTTGCCCTCACCGGGGTCGTTGCGCTGGTGTTCTACATGGTGCTCAACGGTGTTGCCGCCGGCGTCGCGGCAGGCCTGGCTGCCGTGCTGTTTGTGTACGTGTGGTGGATAGTGCCGGTGCGACGCCGTGCCTGAGGCCCCAGGCGGTTCGTGAGTCTTTTCGGAGGCTCCACCCTCCGAAAGGACTCACGAGCGGCGTAGCCGCTTCACTTCTTTGCACTCGCGCGCCGGTTGGCCTCTTTGATAGCTGTGACAAGTTCGGCTTTCTTCATTGTCGAACGACCCTTGATATCAAGACGTTTCGCAACGCCGCGCAGGTGCTCTTTGGTCGCATTCGCATCGACGCCTTCGGCCGTCTCGCCTTTCGCGTTCGGACCACCGCTCTCGGCGCGCTCATCGGACGGACCACGTTTCGCCTTCTTTTCCCAGTGGTCGCCGATCTTCTCGTAGGTGTGTTTCAGCGCGGCGAAAGCGACGCGATGCGCTTGTTCACCCTCGCCGTATTCCTTCACAGCGGAATCGTGAGCCTTGGCAAAAGTTCGCTGCGCTTTGTCACTCGACCGTCGCAGAGTGCCAGGTAACTCGGACTTCTTCGCCTTGCCGCTCTTCGCCGTCTTCGCCATACGTCTTCGCTCCTTCGTCGAACTTTCGAGAGGGTTACCCGACACAGCGGCCGGCCAATCGCCTATTTCAAGCGTCGCAGCAACCGGATCGTGGCCCGTTCGAAGGCGCTCTGGCATTCGTCGTCGATCAGCCGGTTTGCGCGACGTAGTGCCGCCTGGATGGTCGAGCCGTTCTCCCATGCGGTCACCACGCGCGGATCCACGTAGGAGCTACGGGCAAGCGCAGGCGTCCGGTCCGAGCCGACGCACAGGGTTTGTGCGCCCGATCGAACGGGCATCTTTTGCCTATGACTTCGCTCTGGTTGGACCGTTCCCCGATTTCGACAGATCCAATCTCGGGAATGGCAACCAACTACGAGGTGGTTGTCGTCGGCGCAGGATTGACAGGGCTGACGACGGCATTGCTTCTCGCCAAGGGAGGCCGGCGCGTCGCGGTGGTCGAGGCCCGCGAGGTGGGCGCCTGCGCAACCGGCAACACAACCGGGAAAGTTGCCCTCCTGCAGGGAACTCGACTCTCGACGATTGCGAAACGGCACTCTCCGAAGAAGCTGCGAAAGTATGTCGAGGCCAACCGTGAAGGTCAGCAGTGGCTGCTGCGGTACTGCGCGGAGAACGGAGTTGCCACGCAGGTCGCTGTCGAACACACCTACGCGCAAACCGCGGATGGACTCCCCACGGTGCGTGCAGAAATGGACGCGGCCGTTTCTGCCGGTCTCGACGCCGAGTGGGTCGAGAAGCCGGACGTGCCGTTCCCCGCCCTGGCCGCTGTGCGCCTCGCCGAGCAGGCCCAGCTCGATCCGTTGCCCGTGCTGGAGTCCATGACGGCCGATATCCGGCGCCACGGTGGCACAGTCTTCGAAAACGCACGCGTAACCGGTGCACGCGAGCGCTCTGCGGGGGTGCACCTGACGATCGGCGACCGTACCGTAACGGCGGACAACGTCGTCTTGGCAACTGGCACACCGATTCTCGACCGCGGTGGCTTCTTCGCACGACTGGAACCACAGCGGTCCTACGCGGCAGCGTTCGACGTTCCTGGCGACTTTCCGCGCGACATGTTTCTCTCGGCCGACCAGCCGAGTAGGTCGCTACGGTTTGCCCCGAGCGACCGAGGCGACCTGCTGCTGGTGGGAGGGAACGGTCACCCCGTCGGACGTGAACGCAACACCCACGACCTCGTCGCCGACTTGATCGACTGGACGCGAACCTACTTCCCCGGTGCACGACCCACCCATTCGTGGTCGGCGCAGGACTATTCAGCGATCGACGAACTGCCTTATGTCGGGCCATTACTGCCCGGCGACAACCGCATTCTGGTCGCATCCGGCTTCTCGAAGTGGGGCATGACGAACGGTGTCGCGGCTGCGCTTGCACTGTCGGCCCGGATCTTCGGCGGCGGCATGCCGTGGGCCGATGTGTTCGAAACCTGGCGTACCAGTGAAGTTGTCGGGTTGCCCAAGGCCGCCCGGATGAACAGTCTCGTCGCTGCCTACCTGACCGGAGGATGGGTGACGTCGGCGCTGCACAGCGCAGGGGAACTGCCCGCCGAGGGCGAAGGCACGGTGGTTCGCAAGGGTGTCAAGCCTGTTGCGCGCTGCACTGTCGACGGGGTGACGACCGAAGTGTCTGCGATCTGCCCGCACCTGTACGGCATCGTCGCGTGGAACAGTGCCGAGAAATCCTGGGACTGTCCGTTGCACGGTTCACGGTTCGCAGCGAACGGTACGGTGCTCGAAGGTCCTACGACTGCAGGCCTGGGGCCATCACACGAGAGGGCAGCGCATGTCGACCACTGACGGACCCGACGACGTTACGTCGGCCGATTTCATTTCTCCCGACCCCGAGGACACTCGGGACGGGGACACTCAGGACGAGGACACTCGGGGCGGGGACACTCGGGGCGGGGCCAAGGACCCCGACGGCGACGCCGTCGACTCGACCGGCCTCACCTGAGTCCTGCGTCGGGCCGCTACAACCACCGGACTATTTCAGGCGCCGGACAATCTTGCGTTCGGCCCGCTGCGCTGCGAATTGTTCACGCTCGTACAACAATCCGTAAGTGAAGCCGTTTTCTCCGGTAGCGGTTCCGGCAATGCTCGCAAGCCTTCTGATCAAGGTGCGCGAGACGACGGTGTCTTGATGTTCGCCCAAGATTCGTTGCACCCTCTTGTGTCTCTGGATCAGTGCGGCCGCTGCCCGCTCGCCGAGCACCGGTGTCGCGGCTTCGGCTGCGTAACGCGCGCGTTTGGCCGCTTTGCGAGCACGGTGTAGCGCGACAGCATCCGACTTACCGGCGACCGCGCGGCGGAGTCGCTTGCGGGCCTTGCGTGACGCGCGCTCGGCACAGTGGCGGACGACCTTCCGCTCGCCATCGTCGAAGTCGGACGCAAACTCCGGTAGGTGTTCCCACAACGCAAGAGTCTCGAGCAGATTCAGATAGCGCTCGCCGGCCATTTCCTCCCGCAACACCCGAAGATGTTCGGCCTCTTCACCGGCCAGATGGTTGTCGATCCGAGCGATCACCGGACCGAGCACAAGTTCGTCGGGCAACGCGCGGACGGCATCGAGTTGTCGGCTGCGCTGCACCTGCCGGTCTCGTACTTCACCCAACATTGCTGCATACCAACGCAATTCGTCGTCGAGGCGACCCGCCTGAGCGCCGTCGAACAGTGGATCGAAGGTACGCAGGATGCTGCGCAGCCGCCGCGTTGCCACCCGTGTATCGTGTATCGGGGCCAGCCCCCTGCGTAACGCGACGTCGCCTGCGAAAATCGCATCGGCCTGCGCAGCAACATATTCGGCGACTATCTCTTTCGCAGTCCGCTTTCCTCGATGCGTGTTCTCCCGCATCGGCGCCAGGTTCAGTGCTCGTTCCAGTTTGGTTACTCGGCCTGCAGGTTTAGCACCTGCAGCGATCAGGCACTCACCGATCCCGCTCGCGTCGTCCTCGGTTGCAGTACCGAGCTCGACTTCCACTTCACGCCAAGATCTTTCGCTCCGGCCCTTCGTTGTGCCCAAGCGAGTGGAATCGACCATGTCGTCTGCGATTTCGACGACAAGCGTGCCTGCGTCGTCGACCGTTCTCAACACCCTGCGTTGTGTTCGCATGTCGACGACGGGGGTCAGCGTAAGCCCTCGAGCGATGCCGCTTACCAACTCTGCGAGTTCTGCTGGCACTGTGTCGGATTCTGTCAGCGGAACAGAGATCTCCGTCCGGTCGTCGATGCCGGGCACTTTGAGTTGCCAACCGTTGTCGACGTCGCCCTCTCTGCGCCGCAACGTGATTCCACGGTCGAGCAACGCGAGCGTGGCTGTGTCGTAGTAGATGCTCCTGAGTCGTACGACGCGGTCTTCTGCAGCCCCACGGTGCGGGAGGACGCCGTCGAAGGACGGTAGAACGAACTCCAGGTCGACGTCGTACTTGTCCTCTCGTTCGCGTGCAGTTTCGACCACGTGCGCCACCTCCATTGTTCGACTTGTCCGCACGTTCGTCGGTCATGACACGGTCCTGCGTGCGACTTCGGCCAGTACATCGGCGATCTTGTTGCGTCGCCGCAACGTTCGGATCTGAGTAGTTGCGCCGTTACCATGCGCGTGCACGTCACGGAGCGCCGTGACCACCTGCTCGTATTCGCCAAGTTTTTCGAGCGCAGGACGAATTCGTTCGACCAATCGGCGAAGTAGGACGATCGCGGAGACGGTGTCGCCGGTAGCCATGTCTATGCCGTCCCCGGACAGGCCGTCGTGTGCAGCCTTCCAGTACGCCGCGCGAACGATCTCAGGTGCGAGCTGTTTTGCGACGTCGCCCTTTTCGATCTCCGCCAGCGCGGTCATCACCGCCGCTCGAACGAGAGTCGCATGGAGAACGGTTTCGTCGACAGTCGAAGGCACATCGCTGCAACGGATTTCGACTGTCGGAAAGTTTTCGGAGAGTCTGACGTCCCAATACACCTGCCCGACATCGACCATCACGCCGCTCTCGCACATCATCGCGACGATGCGGTCGTAGTGGGAGGCGGATTCGAAATACGGTGGCGGCCCAGCACTCGGCCATCTCGACCACAATACCGATCGCCAACTGGCGTGCCCGGTATCGACACCGCGATAAATCGCTGAGTTCGCGGTCAGTGCCAACAACATCGGCAACCATGGGCGCAGGTGATTGCTGACCGCTACACCCGTTTCTCGATCCGGGACTTCGACGTGCACGTGGGCGCCGCATATCCCTTGCTCATGCGCAATCGCCCCGAATCGCTCACCGATCTTCCGGTAGCGCGGGGTATCGGTGATCGGAAACTCATGCGGCACAACAGGCGGCACCGCTACTGCAAGAACTGTTGCGCCGACGCTCGACGCTGCTGTTGCAGCTCCCCTACGATGCTCGACGAGGCTGTTTCGCAATTGTGCAGCCGTTGAGCAGACGGGTGACACGGTCTCGACTTGGCACTGCGTCAGTTCCATCGAAAACTCGAAACCGGCTGCCTTTGCCACCCGCACGACATCGGCTCCCTTGGGCACGGGGTGACCGGAGCCGGGGTCGACGAGGAGCAACTCCTCCTCCACGCCGACCGTCGGCACGCTGTCGAGGCGTCGGGATGATTTACCGATCTTGTTCGGCGCGCTGCCGTTGCTCATCGATCTTGGCTTCGGCTCGTGCCTTCTCTGCCTCCGCTTCGTGCTTGGCCGCCTCCAGCTGACTCTCCGCTTTGTCTTGCTGAGCCGCGCCCTCTCGCTGCAGGCCGTCCTGACCGAGCACCGCGCCAGCTACTTCCTTGACCTTGCCCTTAACGCCTTCGACCGCACCTTTGATGCCTTCGATGGGGCCACTCTTGTCGTCGGTCATGCGTCTTACCTCCAGATCGGGAAACATGTGCACCGTCGATTACCCGGGCCGGATCGCGCCAAACCTGCCCCGCGAGTCAGTTGGGCGGACCATCGGCAAGGACGACATCGACCTTGCGCGTACTTCCTGTTTCGTCGGTGATGTCGAGCCGGATCACAACCCCTGGCAGGCGCGCGGAGATGGCTTCTCGCAAGGTTTTCGACGACTCGACGGGTATTCCGTCGATGGCCGAGATCAGATCTCCTCTGACCAGACCGGCTTCGTAGGCAGGCGATCCGTACATCGCGATCTCGATACGTGCACCTACAACGGGTGTGCCGTCGGGACGGGTCTCGTCGACGGTGGTCACGAGGACACCGAGTGTCGCGGTCGGTCCGATGTGTACCTCGTCGGAGCGCCGACCCGAGTTGATCTGCTCGACGACGTCGAGCACCTGATTGATCGGGATCGCATAGCCCATCGTCGGAAGGGGCGGATCGGGATCGGGCTCGGTCGGCGCGGGCACGACAGCGGGCGGCTCCGCGGGCAGTTCTGCGTCGGTGTCGGAATCTGCTGGAATCGTTGCGGCGGTGACCATTCCGATGACAGCCCCGGTGGTGTCGGCGAGCGCTCCGCCGGATTGTCCCGGCGCCACCGCGGCTTCGACCTCGATGAGGTCGGTCAAATATTCGCGGGAGAAATCCGATTCGTTGCGTGCAACGATCGTGGCGTCGAGTGCTGTCGTCTTGCCCGGCGAGGTGGTCGGCATTCCGCCGCGACCACCTGCATTGCCCATAGCGACGATTTCGTCGCCGACCGCGACGTCGTCGGAGTTGCCGAGCCGCGCGCCGCGCAGATCGGCGGCATTCTGCAGTTGCAGCAGCGCGATGTCGTGTGTGCTGTCGTAGCCGAGTGTCGTTGCGTCGTAGATCAGTCCGGTCGTCACGTCGGTGACAGAAATATCCACCGCGCCCTTGATGACATGGTGGCTCGTCAGTACTTGACCGTCGCCGGTGAGAACGATTCCGCTTCCTGCGCCCTGCAATTCGAGCGGACCGACGCTGACCGTGATGTTGACCAGTGACGGATTGACCGTGCCTGCAACAGCATCGACGTCCAATGGTGGAAGCGGTGCCCGGGTCGATGTCTGAACCGCTTGGGCCGACGTGTGCGGCCGCGTCGTCTTGCCGGGCCAGTCGATCTCCCAGAAATCTGCGACGATTCCGAACCCGAGCAAGGCTGCCACCAACGCAAAGACGGTGACAGTTTTCGCGATGTAATGGCGTGGTTCAGCGCGATTGTGCTCGTGCCCCGACTCGTCCATCGCGTGCCCCAATCGATCCAGCTACACGATATGCGATGGGCTGGATCGATTGGTTCTTCGGCGCTACTCTGCCGGCAATCGCGACTAGCCCGCGATCGCCCGCAAGGAGCACAGGGCACTGTCGAGTGAGTCGAATGCGCGGTAGCGCGTGCTCAGATCCGCTGCCCGCAGGAGTCGGTTCACTGCACGGCCGCCGACGAGCGCCCAGCCTGCCGCTCCGTCTCGTGCGTCGAGATCGGCAAGCACCGCCAAGCCGTCCGTGCCGATGAAATCGAGCTCCGACAAGTCCAGAACGAGCTTGCGGTTCCCTGCGATCTGGCTCCGAACATGCTCGCGCAAGGCGGGCATCGTGCTCAGGTCGACGTCGCCACGGACGTAGACGATCACCAAACTGGAACTGATTCGCTCGGAACGAAATTCGATGCCGTCCACGGCGGGACGTGGTGCGCGAGCACGCGCAGTCGGAGCGATCGAGGCGATAGCGGATTGAACGCTGATTCGTTGTTGGACAACAATATTCGGCATACTGGTGTCGCTAGGCAAGATTGTCATAGCCCTCCCATTCGTTGTGATGGTGAGGGGAAGCTGCACGACCGAAAGGTCAGATGCCGCGAAGGAGCTCGTAAGCCGACTCGAAAGTTATGTGGCCTCCCCGAGCGGCTGTGTGCTCAACCTGCTTCTCGAACGGTACGCGACGTAACGGCAACCAGCAAGGGAGTCACCCCTTACCTACGCAGCTCCGATGGTTCGAATCCAGCAGGGCGGGTAGCTATCTATCGAGCCGTTGATGGTCTCCTACATACGCAGTTCGACGCGGTTGCTGTGCGACTGAGTACCCTCGTCGAATAGCCGAGAGAGGTTGGAGTTCGATGCCAATACTGCAGCACATTTCGAACGCACGGTCGGAGGTCTCGTGCCCAACATAGAGGCAGTGGATCGCAATGCCGCTACGTCGCGTTCGGTGGTCGAGCTTCGCGTCCGAGCGGCGGCGACGCAATTGTCGATCATTCGTGCGGTTGCGGCAGCCATAGCAGGCCAGGAGGATTTCGATCTCGATTCGATCGCCGACGTTCGCCTCGCCATCGACGAAGCGTGCAGCCACCTCATTCTTCGCGCTGTCGACGGCGCGTCGTTGGTCTGCCGGTTCCAACCGTCGGAGACGGACTTGAACGTCTCGATCAGTGCACCGACCTCACCAGGCGAAGCCCCGAGTCAGCGTTCGTTCGGCTGGCACGTGCTGAATGCCTTGACCGACTCCATCGAACTGACGCGCGATGTCGATCCCGACGATCCAACCGGCGAGATCACCGTTCTCACATTCACAAAGAACAAGCAGGGCAGCGACGCGTGACGCCTCGCGGTAACGCGGGCCGCACTCCCCGCAAGGGGGACGACTACGAAGACGTGGCCGGCGCATTCGAAGAGATCGAAAAGCTCGACGAGAACGATCCGCAGCGGCAGAAGCTGCGCGACGAACTCGTCGTTCGCTGCCTACCCCTCGCCGAGCACATCGCTCGCCGTTTCGACGGCCGCGGCGAAGCGCACGACGACCTGGTCCAGGTCGCGCGGCTCGGCCTTGTCAACGCCGTCAAGCGATTCGACGTGACCCGAGGGTCCGACTTCGTCTCGTTCGCGGTGCCGACGATCATGGGTGAGGTGCGGCGTCATTTCCGTGACACCGGATGGGCAGTACGGGTACCTCGCCGCATGAAGGAACTCCATCTGTCGCTGAGCAAGGCGACAAGTGATCTCGCGCAGCGACTCGGCCGAACACCGACGGTCAAAGAGCTGTCTGCCGAACTCGACCTCGATCCGGAGGAAGTCGCACAGGGACTCGTTGCGGGCAATGCGTATCAAACCGTCTCCGTCGACAGCACGGTCGGAAATCGATCGGACGAGCTGCCACTGCTGGAGACGATCGGCGACTTCGACGCGGCGTTGGAGAACGTCGAGAATCACGAAGCTTTGCGTCCACTTCTGGAGGCACTACCCGAACGCGAGCGTATGGTGCTGCTCTACAGGTTTTTCGGCAACATGACTCAATCGCAGATTGCCGATAAACTCGGCATATCGCAAATGCATGTGTCGCGGCTACTGTCGCGTACGCTCGCGCAGTTGCGTGAAGGACTCGAGTAGCGACGAGTACGATGCAGAAACGATGCACCTACGCATCCGGTGCTGGGCAGTTGGAGCGAAGCGATGTCGGATTCGGTGATAGAGAAGTTGGTCGGACCTGCGGATCGGCAGTCCACGGACGACGATCTTGGTCCTTGTGATCCGGAGATTCAACTCAGCGGGATCCTCGCTGAACTCGCGCGCAAATTTCATCGCGAGCACGACGACTTCGATTCCGTTCTGAGCGAGGTTTGCGAATCCGCACGGACTGCGATCCCCGGGTCCGAGCACGCAGGCATCACGCTGATCACCGAAAACGGCAAGCTCGACTCCCGTGGCGCAACCGGCGAGCTTCCCGCACTCATCGACAAGATGCAGGAAGAGCTACGGCGCGGTCCCTGCATCGATGCAGCACACGACGAACAGGTCGTACTCGTCACCGACATGTCGAAAGAGGAGCGGTGGGGCGGGTTCAGTGAAACCGCCGCGTCCGCCGGAGTCGGAAGCATGCTGAGCTTCCAGCTGTGGGTCGAAAAAGAGCACATCGGGGCGCTCAACATGTATTCCAGCAAGACCGACGCGTTCGACGACGGTTCGGCGGACATCGGACTCCCCCTCGCGACGCACGCATCGGTCGCGATTGCGGCTGCGCGTCGCGAGCAGCAGTTGCGCGACGCACTGGACAGCCGAGACGTGATCGGACAGGCGAAAGGCATGCTGATGCAGCGCTATTCGATCGATTCCGAACAAGCCTTCGATCTGCTTGTCCGACTGTCGCAACAATCCAACACGAAGGCACGCGACATCGCGGAGAGCATCACCAAGCGCGGCCTCGACTGACCCGCTCCACCTCTTGCGACGCGACTACACTTCAGATGTGACACTGCCGGACACCGAACGAAGTTATGGCGGTCGGTCGGTCACCGATCGGCGCGCGGAGCGGCGTGCTCGCTTCATCGACGGTGCCGTGACCGTGTTCTCCGACAAGGGCTACGCGAAGAGTTCGATCACCGACATCTGCGCGAGTGTCGAACTGTCCCGCCGCCAGTTCTACGAGGAGTTCGGCAGTCGTGAAGACCTTCTGATCGCCGTGTACGACAAGATCCAGGACGACGCGCGGGCGGCGTTGGTTGCAGCACTCGAGGGGTCGACGTCGACGGACCCGAGCGAACTGGCAACCGCTGTGATGACGGCCTACGTGGAGTCAGTCGGTGGCGATGCGCGCCGAGCGAAGATCGCCTTCGTCGAGATAGTCGGCGTCAGCGAACGCGTCGAGCAGCATCGGTTCGAGCGCCGCACCAACTGGATCCAGTTGTACGAGGCCGCAACCCACGCATTGTTCGGCGGTATCGAGAATCCACCACGCGGGGGTTCTGCAATGTCGGCAATCGCATTCATCGGGGCAGTCAACGGTCTCGTTCATCAGTGGACGATCGTCGAACCGAAAGCACCCATAGCCGATTTGGTCGAAGTGTTGAGCAGGGTGCTGCTCGGCCTTGTGAAGGGACCCGATCCGGTCGCCTGACACGATGTCCACTCGCGGTGGTTCGGTCGATTTTGCGATTCACGTCACACTCCCCTATCGTCTCTGCCTACAGAGTGAGACGTACTCGTCTCACCTAAGGATTTTCACGAGGGAGCAACATGGCTGGATCATCGTCGATCACCCGTCGCGCACTGACGCTCGCCGTCGGGATCGCAATCGCCAGCCACATCGCTGTCAGTGCGCCGGCCAGTGCCGAACCGTCAATCCCGGTGCAGCCAGCCCTCCCCTTTCCGCACTTCCCACTGCCACCCGAACTCGATCCGGGCTTCTACGAACCGCCCGCCGACGTCGTGGCGTCGAAGGCGCCGGGCGAGCTCATCGCAGCCCGCCAGGTCACCCTCGCGAACCTCTCCCTCATCCCCGTGAACGTGGACGCGTGGCAATTGTCATTCCGCTCCAACAACACTCGGGGCGAGGCGATCCCGTCCGTCGCGACTGTCATCAAGCCACGTGGCAACGGCACAGGCCCCCGCAATCTGCTGTCCTTTCAGCCTGCAGAAGACTCGCTCGGTCACTACTGCACCGCCTCCTACGCCCTGCAGC
Organism: Antrihabitans spumae; assembly: GCF_043944905.1. NCBI lineage: Bacteria > Bacillati > Actinomycetota > Actinomycetes > Mycobacteriales > Nocardiaceae > Antrihabitans > Antrihabitans spumae. The sequence goes on along the minus strand of NZ_JBIMSN010000120.1, from coordinate 32,362 downwards.
AGGGATCGATACCCGGCCTGATCACGGGCCAGCAGGTCCTCGCCGCCCAATTCCTCGAGATACAGGCCGCGGTTGCGCAGGGTTGGGCGGTCGTCGTGCCCGACCATCAGGGACCCGATTCCGCGTACGCCGCAGGTCCACTTGCCGGCCGGATCACCCTCGACGGAATACGCGCAGCCGAAAACTTCGATCTGCTCGGCCTTGCCGGTCGCGACACGCAGGTCGCTATGCTCGGCTACTCGGGCGGCGCCATCGCGACAGGCCATGCAGCCGAACTGCACGAGTCCTACGCACCGGAACTGAACATCGTCGGAGCCGCCGAAGGTGGCATCCCCGCCGACATCACCGCAATGCTCAACCTCGCCAACAACAACGCCGCGTCGGGTCTGATCATGGGCGGCATGATCGGCGTCAGCCGTGAATATCCGGAGCTTGCCGCGCTGATGAACGCCAAGCTCAACCCACTCGGCAAAGCACTCGTCGCCGCGAAGAACCCGTTGTGCGTCACCTACCAGGCTGCACTGATTCCGTTCGGCAACCTGAAGGGGATGTTCGAAACACCCGGCGATCCGCTCGACGACCCGATCGCGAAGAGCGTTCTAGACAAGATCAAGATGGGCAAGTCCGTCCCGCAGTTCCCGATGTACATGTATCAGGCGAACCCCGACTGGATCGTCCCGGTCGGACCCGTGAACACCCTCGTCGACACTTACTGCCAAGACCCGAATGCCAAGGTGCAGTACACCCGCGACCACTTCAGCGAACACCTCACCCTCGAGATCGCGGCCGTGCCGAGTGCGATGCTGTGGATTCGCGACCGCTTCGCCGGAGTTCCCGTCGCCACCGGATGTACAACGACGGACGTCGGGTCGATGGCATTGGACGAACGCACCTGGCCGGTGTGGCAGTCGGTCGTCGGAGACCTGGTCGCAGGATTGTTCGGCGAGCCGATCGGCAGCTGACCGCGTCTACGCAGCCTGCTGGCACTGAATCCCACCGCAGGTGGACCGGACTGGTTAGGGTCGGAGCAACTGTTGCACGCACGCTGATCGCAAGCCTGCTGCAGTTGCAACGACCTGACCTATGGTTGCGTCTCGACGTGTGCCAGCCCCGAAGGAGTTCCTGTGCGCCGCAAAATGATCGCCATCGCGTTCGCTGCCATTGCCGCGGTGAGTTTCACCGGCTGCGGTAGTGACTCCGACGGTCCTGTGATCGACAAGGTCAAAGAGGACGGGGTGCTCAAAGTCGGCACGGAGGGCACGTATCCGCCCTTCAGCTTCCAGGAGAACGGCGAGCTCGCCGGCTACGACATCGAGGTCATCGAGGCTGTCGGTGAGAAGCTCGGCGTGCGCGTCGAGTTCGTCCAGATTCCGTGGGACTCGATCTTCGCCGGCCTCGAATCGAAGCGTTTCGACCTCGTTGCCAATCAGGTCACCCTCAACGACGACCGCAAGGGCAAGTACGACCTCTCCGAGCCGTACACGGTGTCCGAAGGTGTCATCGTCACCCGCGCCGACAACAACGACATCACGACGCTCGCAGACCTGCAGGGCAAGACCACCGCGCAGTCCGCGACGAGCAACTGGGCGAAGGTAGCCACCGACGCAGGCGCGAAAGTCGAGTCGGTCGAAGGCTTCGTGCAGGCGATCCAATTGCTCAAGGACGGACGTGTCGACGCGACGGTCAACGACAACCTCGCCGTCGCCGACTACCAGAAGCAGAAGAACGATTCCGACATCAAGATCGCGGGCACAACCGACGACACCAGCCTGCAGGTGTTCGCTGCTCGCAAGGACAGCGGTTTGATCGCCGACGTGAACAAGGCGCTCGACGAACTGCGGACCGACGGAACGCTTGCGAAGATCTCCGACAAGTATTTCGGCCAGGACGTCAGCCAGCAGTAGCCGGCGACCACACACATGGATGCCAACACCCGTGAGCTGATCTGGAACAACCTCGGGCCGATGTTAGAGGCCACCGTCACCAAGACGATTCCGCTGACGATCATCAGCTTTGCACTCGGTCTTGTGATCGCGCTGTTCGTCGCGCTCGCGCGGATATCGAAAATCCTGCCGCTATCGGCAGCGGCGCGGTTCTACATCTCGATCATTCGCGGCACACCGTTGCTCGTGCAGTTGTTCATCGTGTTCTACGCATTGCCGCAGTTCGATATCGTCATCGATCCGTTTCCCGCCGCCGTCATCGCATTCAGCCTCAACGTCGGTGGTTATGCGGCAGAAGTGATTCGGGCGGCGATTCTCAGTATCCCGAAGGGACAGTGGGAGGCGGCACAGACGATCGGCATGCGTTATCCGACGACGCTGCGTCGGATCGTTCTGCCGCAGGCCGCCCGGACCGCGGTCCCACCGCTGTCGAACACGCTCATCTCACTGGTGAAGGACACCTCGCTCGCCTCGACCGTCCTGGTAACGGAGTTGCTGCGAGTTGCTCAGCTGGCGGCGGCGCCTACATTCGACTTCTTCGCCCTTTACGGCGTCGCTGCGGTGTACTACTGGGTTATCTGCTTGGTGCTCTCGTTCGCTCAGGGCAAGCTCGAAACTCGACTGGACAGGTACGTGGCGAAATGACCGAACCGTTGCTCGAAGTCGCCGGAATCCGTAAGGCGTTCGGCGATCACGAGGTATTGAAGGACATCTCGTTCACCGCCGCGTCCGGTTCGGTTACCGTCGTCATCGGTCCGTCCGGATCCGGCAAGACGACGGTCCTGCGGGCGCTCAATGCGCTCGATCAGGCCGATGCAGGCGTCATCACGATCGCCGACGTTTCCGTCGACTTCGGCAAGAAGGTCGAGCGCGCGCAGCTGGCCCGATTCCGTGCCCAGAGCGGAATGGTGTTCCAGAGTCACAATCTCTTCCCACACAAGACGGTGCTGCAGAACGTCATCGAGGGTCCCGTCATCGTCCAGAAACGGTCGAAAGCGGAGGCGAAGTCCGACGCCCTCGAACTGCTGGAGAGTGTCGGGCTCGGCGCCAAGGCCGATCAGTATCCGTACCAACTGTCGGGCGGACAGCAACAACGCGTCGGCATCGCTCGTGCGCTTGCGATGAAACCGAAACTGATGCTGTTCGACGAGCCCACGTCGGCGCTCGATCCGGAACTGGTCGGCGAGGTGCTCCGCGTGATCAAAGACCTTGCGAGCCAAGGCTGGACGATGGTGATCGTCACCCACGAGATCCGCTTCGCTCAGCAGGTAGCCGATCAGGTGCTGTTCATCGAAGGCGGTCTCGTCGTCGAGTCCGGTCCCCCGAGCAAGGTCCTCGTCGACCCGACACAAGCAAGGACCCGCCAGTTCCTCCAGCGGATCCTCGATCCTGTGTAGCTAGACGTCGTTCAGCCCGGAGCGAATGCGACATCCGTCCCGCAGAGGGGTACGAATGTCACATCGGCTCCGGGTCACGTCGCTACATGGTTGCCGCGTCGATGACGAAGCGATAGCGCACGTTGCTGGCGAGGACCCGCTCGTACGCCTCGTCGATCTTGTCCGCGGCGATCACTTCGATCTCCGCACCGATGCCGTGCTCGGCACAGAAGTCGAGCATCTCCTGTGTCTGTGCGATGCCGCCGACCATCGAGCCCGCGAGACTGCGCCGATTGGCGGCGAGGAACGACGCGCGTACCTCGATCGGATTCTCGGGTAGACCGAGTTCGACGAGCGTTCCGTTCACTGCGAGCAGGCGCAGGTAAGAGTCGATGTTCAAGTTCACGGACACGGTGTTCAGAATCAGATCGAACCGGTTCTTCAACTCCTTGAACGTGTTTCGATCACTCGTCGCGTAGTAGTGATGCGCGCCTAGACGTTTGCCGTCTTCCTCTTTGCTCAGCGACTGGCTCAGCACGGTCACCTCGGCGCCGAGGGCGTTGGCGATCTTCACACCGACGTGGCCGAGCCCGCCCATGCCGATGATCGCGACCTGCTTGCCGGGGCCTGCGCCCCAATGCTTGAGCGGTGAGTAGAGCGTGATGCCGGCGCACAGCAGCGGCGCTGCGACATCGAGCTCGAGTCCGTCCGGTATCGACAGCACAAAACTTTCCGTGACGACGACGTGGGTCGAGTAACCGCCCAACGTGCGCGAGCCGTCCGGCAACGGCGAATTATAGGTTGCAACAACACCTTTCATGCAGTACTGCTCTTCGTCTGCAACACACGAATCGCAGACGCCGCACGAATCGACGAAGCAGCCGACGCCAACTCGGTCACCGGGCTTGAATTTGGTGACCTCCGACCCGACATCGGACACGAGGCCGACGATCTCGTGGCCTGGAACGCACGGATACTGCGTGCCCTTCCATTCGTTGCGGGCCGTGTGAATGTCGGAGTGACAGATTCCGGCGAACTTGATATCGATCGCTACGTCGGTGGGACCGAGTTCGCGGCGATCGATCGTCACCTTCTCGAACGTGGCGTCGGCGGCTGAAACGGAATATGCGGCGGCGGTGACCATGCATACATCACTACCCCTGCATCCCCGCTGCTGGCAATTCGGAGCGTGGCTCACGACATATGTTCGAGCGTGCGGCAACCGGGTTAAGGTATTTGCGGTGCAGTGTCGCCAAGCGACATCGCTGCGGAACGGGAGTGCCACATGGAAGACGGTCAGGGCTCGAAACTCGATCCACACATCCGCATGGGTGAGACGCTCGAAGTCGAAGTGGTACGGGCATTCCTACGTTCGGTGCAGGCCCTCGACCCTGACGCCGCCGCGGGACTGCTGTCCGAGAACTTCGTAATGTCCCAGTCCGGACTACCGTCCGTTCGCGGACGCGCCGCCTTCCGCCACGTATTCGGTTTGGCAGCAAGCCTGCTGAGCAGTTTCGATCTGGTTGGCCTCGAGATCGCGGGCAACGGCGAGGTCGTCCTCACCGCTCGTCGCGAGTTCGTCAAGGTGGGTCCCCTGGAAATGGTTATCTGGGCATTCGGCCGCTTCGAAGTGCAGAGCGGCGAGATCGTCCGGATGCACGACTACTTCGACTTCGGCAATCTAGCTTTCGCCGGGCTACGTGGACTCGCGGGAATCGTCGTTCCGCCGCTGCGACCCAGCCGAAAAAAGCCGTAGGCCGCTACGCGGCTCGTGAGTCTTTTCGGAGGGCGGGACCACCAAAAGGACTCACGAGCGGCTTCGCCGCCTCAGGCGCCTGGCCGCAGCGACGAGGTTGCGCAGCGACGGATCGAGCTGCCAGTGGTGCCTCGTCTTCAAACCGCCGTCAGGGTTCGCCCACAACCGATCGATGTCGACCGCATCGGATGCTTTCGTGAGCAACTCGTCGAGTTCGTCGATGTCGGGGATGCGCGCCGACCTGCTCTCGTACACACCTGGACCGACGCCCCGTGTCAGACCTGCACCTTCGGACACGTCACCCTGCAGCGCTTCGAGCACCCACTCGATCGAACGCGTCGCAACGATCGCCGTCACGTCGGCATCGAGTTCTTCGATGGCGTCGACGACGATCTGCAGACCTGAGTACCCGATGTGGGTGTGGATCTGAGTCTCGGGGCGCACGCCGGAGGTCGCGAGGCGGAACGCAGCTACCGACCACCGCAGGTATTCCGCGCGGCCCTTTTCCCGTAGGGGCAGCAATTCGCGAATTGCGGGTTCGTCGACCTGGATGATGCCGATGCCGGTCTTTTCCAGATCGACGACCTCGTCGCGGATCGCAAGAGCGACCTGATCGGCCGTCTCGTACAGCGGTTGGTCCTGGCGGACGAACGAGCGAGCGAGCATCGTGACCGGACCCGTGACGATGCCTTTGACCGGCCTGTCCGTCAGCGACTGCGCGTAGGTCGACCACTCGACGCTCATCGGTGCAGGCCGAGACACGTCGCCGTAGAGGATCGGCGGGCGCACACAGCGCGAACCGTAGACCTGCACCCAACCGTTGTGCGTGAACGAAAAGCCTTCCAGCAGTTCGGCGAAGTACTGAATCATGTCGTTGCGCTCGTGCTCGCCGTGCACCAGAACGTCGAGGCCGATGTCTTCCTGCAGACGTATCGTGGCTTCGATTTCGGCTTGGACGCGCTTGCGGTACTCGTCCCACTCGAGGCGGCCCTGACCGAGTTCGTAGCGCGCTTGTTTGATCTGGTCGCTATGCGGAAACGAACCCAACGTCGTTGCGGGAACCACGGGCAGCTTCAACTTCTCCTGCTGCGCGACCTTGCGGACCTCGTACGGCTCACGCTGCCGCATCTCGTCGGTGACCGCATAGACGCGCTGGCGGACGGCGTGCTTCTGCTTGAAATGCACCGAGGTCGGTCGCTTACGCCACTTGTCCGACGGACCGTCCGTGAGCGCCTTGGCAAGGGAGACGACTTCGGTGGTCTTCTGCTTTGCGAACGCGAGACGGTCGGCGACGTTGCCGTCGATCTCGTACTCGACGAGCACGTCGTACGGCACGTGCAACAACGTGCAGCCGGTCGAAACGACCAGATCGGGGCAGACCTTCGCAAGCTCGTTCAGGTAGGTCAGGGTGACGAAACGGTCTGCGCGCCAGACGTTTCGGCCGCTGATCACGCCCGCATACAGCCGCTTGCGCTTGATCCCAGGGATCGCGGCGAGGTCGTCGGGCTTGACTCGGTAGGACGCGAGATCGAGGCCGATCGCCTCGACCTTAGACGCGGCGAGAATGGTGAGCGCTTCCCCGAAGTCGCCGTAGGGTCCCGTGACGAGCATGCGCGGCCGCAGCCCGGACGTCGACAACCGTTGGTAGGTCTTTTCGAACGCGGCAAGTTCCTCCGGCGTCCGGTCGCTGGTGAAGGACGGCTCGTCGAGTTGCACACAGGTCGCGTTACGTCTGGCGAGTTCGGTGAAAAGCGCCTCGTACTGCGGCAGCAGTGTGTCGAGCAGGCTCAGTGTCGTGAACTCGGGATCCGTTTCGCACGGAGCAATCTTGGAGAGCAGCAGCAGCGAGACCGGGCCGAGCACAACCGGTCGCAGTTCGATGCCGCGGGCGCGGGCGCGATCGAGTTCGTCGAGCAAAGCTTCTGCGTGCAGCGAGAATTCGGTCGTCGCATCGAGTTCCGGCTGACGGTAGTGGTAGTTCGTGCCGAAATATTTCACCAGCTCCAGCGGCGGATAGTCCGGCCCGCCGCGAGCCATGGTGAAGTAGAAGTCCAGCGGATCCATCGAATCCTGGAACGGCTTGTATCGGGTCGGCACGGCACCGAACAGCAACGCGTTGTCGAGGACGTGATCGTAGAAGGAAAAGGTATTACCGGGGACCTGGGTGATGCCGGTGGCGGCGAGCTCGCTGATCGCGGACTCTTGCAGATCACGGCCGACGGTCAGCAGTTCCTCGCGACTTACGCTGCCGTGCCAGTAGCCCTCGAGCGCTCGTTTGAGTTCTCGATGTGGACCGATTCGCGGATATCCGAGAACGCTGGACCCGTAACCGTCCCCGCTGCTGGCCATGGAAATGTCGACCTTTCTCCGAAAACGCGAAACGCAGGTGAGCGCACCTGTGACCCTATCGGCCGCCGTGCGCTCACCTGCGTCAAGTGTCTATTTCGCGACGCGGCCGTTCTTGTCCGTGTACTGGTAGAAACCAGCACCCGACTTCTTGCCGACCAGCCCTGCTTCGACCATACGCATGAGCAGGGGAGGCGCCGAGTACAGCGGCTCCTTGAACTCTTCGTACATCGAGTCTGCGATCGACTTGACCGTATCGAGCCCAACCAGGTCGGTCAGCGCGAGCGGACCCATCGGGTGTGCGAGACCGAGAACGGTCGCCTTGTCGATGTCTTCCTTCGTCGCGAACCCGGATTCGACCATCCGAATTGCCGAAAGCAGGTACGGGACGAGCAAGGCGTTGACGACGAAACCGGAGCGGTCCGCGGACCGGACGACCTGCTTGCCGAGGACGTCGCTGGCGAAGGCCTCCGCGCGCTGCGCAACTTCGGTGCTCGTCTTCAGCGTCGTGACGAGTTCGACCAACGGCAGCACGGGAACGGGGTTGAAGAAATGCAGCCCGAGAACGCGCTCGGGGTTCTTCGTTGCGATGCCGATCTTCATGATCGGGATGGAGGACGTGTTCGACGCCAACACAGCGTTGGGGTCGGTGACCACTTCGTCGAGTTCGCGGAAGATCGCAGTCTTGATCTTCTCGTCCTCGAGGACGGCTTCGACCACGAGCTGGCGGTCGGCGAAGTCGGCGAGGTCGGAGGTGAAGCGAAGTCGCCATGCGGCTTGCTCACGCTCACGCTCGGTGATCTTGCCGCTGCTCACGCCGCGATCGAGCGAACGCAGGATGCGCGAACGCCCGGCTGCAGCGAGCTCACGGGTCTGCTCGAACACCAGCACGTCGATGTGTGCGCGTGCACAAACCTCGGCAATGCCGGCGCCCATCTGTCCGGCACCGATAACACCGACCCGCTGAATTTTTTCGGTGGACATGGGGATAACTCCTCAACTTGCCGGTGCTTGGTGACGAAAATGCTGCTTCGGTGACAACAGATTTGGCGAGCACATGGGTAACTCGCCGGGTACGACTGAAAGCTGAAACCCCGGAAACCGGCGGCCCGCAACGCGAGCCGCCGATCACCTGACTAGTGCGCCGAAGTCCCGGGGAGGCGGTCCAGCTAGTGGAACTGGCCCTCTTCGGTGCTGCCCTTGAGCGCTGCCGTGGAGGTGTTCGGGTCCACGGTGGTTGCGATCAGGTCGAAGTAGCCCGCGCCAACTTCACGCTGGTGCTTGATGGCGGTGAAGCCACGCTCTTCGGCTGCCTTGAATTCGCGTTCCTGCAGGTTGACGAACGACGTCATGCCTTCGCGGGCGTAACCGTAGGCAAGGTCGAACATGCCGTAGTTGAGCGAGTGGAAGCCTGCGAGGGTGATGAACTGGAACTTGAAGCCCATCGCGCCGAGCTCACGCTGGAACTTCGCGATGGTCGCGTCGTCCAGGTGCGCCTTCCAGTTGAACGAAGGCGAGCAGTTGTAGGCCAGCATCTGGTCCGGGAATTCGCTGCGGACGGACTCGGAGAAGCGCTTGGCAACTTCGAGGTCCGGCACGCCGGTTTCCATCCAGATGAGGTCGGCGTACGGGGCGTAGGCCTTTGCACGCGCGATGCACGGCTCGATGCCGTTCTTGACGCCGAAGAAGCCTTCTGCGGTACGGGTGCCGTCGAGGAATTCACGGTCGCGCTCGTCCACATCGGTGGTGAGCAGGGTCGCGGCCTCGGCGTCGGTGCGGGCGATGATGACCGACGGGACGTCGGCAACGTCGGACGCGAGACGCGCGGAGGTCAGGGTGCGGATGTGCTGCTGGGTCGGGATGAGCACCTTGCCACCGAGGTGGCCACACTTCTTCTCCGAGGCGAGCTGGTCTTCCCAGTGCACACCTGCGGCACCGGCGGCGATCATGGCCTTCTGCAGTTCGTAGGCATTCAGTGCGCCACCGAAGCCTGCTTCGGCGTCGGCAACGATCGGGGCAAGCCAGTTGCTGACCGAGGTGTCACCTTCGACGTTGGCGATCTCGTCGGCGCGAAGCAGCGCGTTGTTGATGCGACGCACGACGGAGGGAACCGAGTTGGCCGGGTAGAGGCTCTGGTCCGGGTAGGTGTGGCCGGACAGGTTCGCGTCACCGGCGACCTGCCAACCCGAGAGGTAGATGGCCTTGAGGCCGGCGCGGACCTGCTGCACGGCCTGGTTGCCGGTGAGGGCGCCGAGCGAGTTGATGTAGTCCTCGTTGTTGACGAGATCCCAGAGGATCTCCGAGCCACGGCGGGCGAGGGTGGCTTCTTCTACGACGGTGCCCTGCAGCTTTGCGACCTGCTCGGCCGTGTAGTTGCGAGTCAGACCCTTCCAGCGCGGGTTGGTATCCCAATCCTGCTGAATTTCAGCGGCGGTCTTCGGGGTGCCGGTGCGTGACATTCCTGCTCCACATCTCTTTGATTCTTCGATCACCGCGGATCGGCGATCATTCGCAGCCTTGCGAGGCATAACGTGCGTACTGTTTAAATATGGCACAGCGAAAAAGTGCCGTCCACCTGTTGCTAATGCCAATCTTCGCTAGCTTTTCAATGCGGTTTGCTAAGTTTGCAAATCGCGCCTAGCGAATCTCCGCCGATCAGATACCGACGGGTAACGCAAAAAAGCCGGTTACCCACGGCATTCGCACCGCGTTAACCGGACGGACGTACTGGATGCGGGAGGGTCCGCCGCAGCTGGATCAGCGCTGCCGCAGGTGCCGACTGTGGCGACAGTCACAGTGCAGGCAGCGTCCCTTCGACGGGCAGCGGGTCAGCGTGCATGAGTTCGGGTCGGTGTGCAGCCTGCTCGGCGCACACCGACCCGAATAGAAGCGTCCTGGTCCCCGAACAGACTCGAGCCGCTACCGGATCACTGCTCCTGCGGCACAACTCGGGCACCGGATCTGCTCGCCGACGACCCAACCCTCCACTCTCGCGGAATAGAGGACTGTCGACGCCATGCCTGCAGCGCTGTACACCCACCGTTCGCAGCTGTCGCAATGCAGCGCCCAGGCGCGACAGCCGTCGGCCCCCTGTGTCGCTTCGAGCATGGTCGATCCACCCCTGTCTTCAGTGCTTTCCGATACTACGTAGAGAGCCCATACGTGCCGCCGTCGACAACACGTCCGCGGCGATGTTGCACCGAGCGGAACGGTGCCTGAAATCCGATCTCACAAACTTCCGAGCGCCGAGTCGAAGCCCTGCGTTCAGCCAAACTGCATTCGCGCTATCGATCGACGAGCGCACAGATTTGGACTACGGATGCGATGCAGATCGTGTGAGAACGAAGCAGGCATAGCCCAAACTTTCTGTGCAGACGGGACCGACTCGGTAATCGCCAGGGTCCGGAGCAACACGGATCACGATACTCGTACCTAGTGGTCGGTGCCACGAAAACTGTTCGGCTGCGCATGCTTTCGCCCGAGCCGAACAGCTGGACGCGTCAACTTTCCCGCGGGGCACTTCGCGCTCGTGAGTCTTTCCGGTGCGCCTGCCCTCCGAAAAGACGCACGAGGCCGAAGGCCACGTGCGGCCAAATGCCCCTGTGACCAGAGCAGACTTCGCCGCCCGCTCGAGTCGCCCAACTATTGCGCGCCAACGAGGTTGTGGTGGCGTTGGGTCACAGTGACGCGGATCTGGTCGTCGTGGATTCGATGTTCACGTTGCAGCGGGTGATGCGTCGCGGTTCCTGGCTGCCGTGATCCTGGGGGCGGGGACGGCTCGTGACCGGCCCCCAACTCGATTTGTGCGACCTCCGCCACATTGACTACTTTGTGGAGCAGGACGCTCCCAAGACCCCGGTGCTCCGCCCGCGCCATCACTCTCAGTGGTGGCCGAAGTGCGCACATCTGTCGACATCGACAACGGGGGAAGAGCGCGAGTCCTGTTACCGAAACCAGCGACAACCGCATTTCCGGCCGGTTCGGCTGGCTACGCACTGCATCTGCGCCCGTGCTGCGTTTCAACTTCGAGACGGCTGCCCGTGCGTTGCGGCTGCTGGACGAAGCCGCAGTCCGCCACCTCGAGCCGGGAACCTCGTTTCGGTTGACCTTCAACGACGTAAGCATCCGTCTCGACGAACTCGCCGCCGACCGTGCTCGATGACGGCGACGCCCGCAGCCGTGCCGACGAACTGCGCAGACGTAACGCAGCAATACGGGTCGAATTCGAGCGAGAACGCGCACACCTCGCAGAGCGCCGCGCGGCCGAGGCCCGTGCGCGCATGCGGCAATACCACCGATACCAGGCGAGCCGTCGGGTCGCCTTCCGAAACCAGTTGTCTACGAACCCTTTCGAGAGCCGCGAAATATGACGCGCACCGAGCAGCGGGTGTTGGCTGACCGCGAACGTCCGACGAACGAAACTTGTCGAAGAAGAGGTAACGATGGTGGATCGTGAAGGGCCGCTGGTGCGAGCCTTTGTCGACTTGGCGGACACGCTCGTCGCAGATTACGACGTGATCGAGCTTGCGCAGCGCCTGGTCGACCACTGCGTCCACCTCCTGGCAGTCGATGCCGCCGGCATCATGCTCGGCGACCCAGGCGGTCGTCTCCAATGTACTCGCGTCGACCAGCGAACAGACACGTCTCCTCGAACTGTTTCAGGTCGAAGTAGACGGCGGCCCCTGCCTGCAGGCGTACCGCACCGGCAGAGAGGCTCTCGTCGACGACCTGCAACTGGACTCCGCTCAGTGGCAAGCCTTTGCCGACCGTGCCGTACGTGAGGGCTACCTCGCCGTTTTCGCGCTGCCGATGCGGCTCCGCGGCGAGCGAATCGGCGCCATCAATCTGTTCCGGACCGCGACGGGGCCCCTGTCGAATGCCGATCTGGCGGTCGCTCGTGCGTTGGCCGACATCGCTACGATCGGCATCCTGCAGGAGCGGGTACTCTCGCGCAACGAGACGGTCACCCATCAATTGCAGGGAGCGCTGGATACTCGGGTGATTATCGAACAGGCGAAAGGCGTACTCGCCGAACGGAATGGCCTCGACATGGACCAAGCCTTTGGCTTGCTTCGAAAAGCCGCCCGTGACAACAACACTCGGCTCACCGACCTAGCCCGCTCGGTCGTCGACGGTTCGGCCGACTCGGCCGATCTGTTCGGACGTAGAGCGACGTGACGCCGCCCTGCCGCTCGCTGTTAGGATTTTCCTCGGTTGTCCTGTTGTGGTATCAGCTAACCCCGCTAGCCGCCAATTCGGCTACTCCCGAAGGGAATCGATACGCATGGTTGTCGAGCGACGACGTCCAGCACCGGACACGGCGTTGGGCTACCTGTGGCAGCTTCCGGCGATGATCCTGCTCGATCGGCTGCCGTCCCCCATGGTTGCCGTCCACGTCGACGGCACTCTCGTGTATGCCAATCCAGCGTTCGAGCAACTCGTCGGTTGGGACCGCAGCGAACTCGATCCGGAAACCTTCGAAAAGTTGCCTGCCCTTGCGACCACCGAAAGTGCCGATCGCAGCCCGCTTTACACCGCACTTCGCGAATCCGCCGGCCATCTTGTCGACCTCGTCCACAGCGACGGATCGCTCGTCCGAACGATCGTCAGTACGTCGGTGCTGCTGCGCCAGGACGATCCACTTGCCCTTGTGACGTTCTACGACCTGACCGACCAGTTGTGGGCGAACGGTCCCGACGCCGCTATTCCGCCGGCGTTCCTCGAACCGAAGTAGTCAGCGGCCGAAGGCACTACATCCCTCGGCCATCGGCTTGCCCGTCAATCGGTCGTCTATCCAACTGTTAGCCGCGGGAATACCCGACAGCGCGACAACGAGGTGTTCTCCGACGAATTCGTCGATCCGCACTCGCGCGCCCTTGGCGCACCATTCGTCGTAGAGACGTTCGGCGCCTTCCCGCGGGATCCAGATTTCTTGCTGACCCTGGTAGATGTAGACCGGCGCTGTCGGCGCCTGCGCACCAAGCCGGGTCGCGTCGAGTACACGTTGCGCAATGGGTGTGGCTACGACGTTGGGCACGTCCGACAATGCTTCGACGGGGATCGGAGCGACGACGCCGACCGGCGCAAGCGCGGCAAGGCACCAGTCTCTTGCGATCATTCCCAGGCGCCAGCCGTTTGTGTTCATCAATTCGAACAGTTCCGGATATTCGCGTGCGACGCCCATCGTCGCTGCTAAAAAGACCGACGATGCGAGGTTTCTACCGTTCATCGAGCCGAGCAGGAGTCGGTAGTCGACCGGTGCGCCACCGATCGCGACGCCGACGATGCGGAGTTCGGGTGCATAGGTCGGCGCGAGTTCCGCAGTCCAACCCGACGCGATCGCTCCTCCCGAGTAGCCGCTGACGGCGATCGGAGAATCAGGCGACAGCCCGAGCCACGGTGTGTTGACCGTCGCGCGTAGCGAGTCGAGCACGGCGTGACCCGATATCCGGCCTGCGGCATAGGCCTGCCGCGGGCCTTGGTGGTCGGTGACGATCACCGCGTAGTTCTTGGCCAAGAGCAGCTGGATTGCGGCGAGTTCGATCTCACTGCCGCGCGGCAACGTCCACGACGGCACACAGGTCAGCCCGAGCGAATCGATCGCGGTGTTGTACGCAACGAGCGGTCTCGCGCCCGGCCCCGTCCACGGCGCCTGCGGCACGATCACCGTCGTCACCACGGGTATCGGCCGATCCTTCGAGTCGGTGGATCGCACAAGTAGTTGTGTCGCAAACACCGGGGTCAGAAGCGGGCCGACCGTCGTGGGACGCGTATGCAGAACCGTGCCCGGCGCGGTGTTCTCGAATCCTGGCGGCGGAACGAACCAGGCATCGGGCAGGGGTGTGGGGTACAGCAGCGCCGGATCTCGGGTCGGTTCGATGATTTCCTGCACCGGATCCGACGTCGCGACGCTCGGCACAGCAAGGCTCACCGAGACCGCCGCAGCCAATGCGATCAGCAATATCCGTCCACTCAACATCTGTCCAAGCAACGCCCGCATGCCGACCAACTCTCTCCCGACCGACGTCGAGATCAGCATAGGTTCAGCCGGACGCCGCGGCGGCCCGAATCGGCGGAGATCGGCCGCGATAGCCAATGCCGCACCCCGCTAAATTTGCGAACGCCACATTTGCAAGCCGGCATTACGTCCGTACGCTGGGATGATGTCCAAGACGTACGTCGGTACGCGGCTACGCCAGCTACGTACCGAACGCGGCATGAGTCAGGTCGCGCTGGCACAGACACTGGAGATTTCGGCAAGTTATCTGAATCAGATCGAGCACGACGTACGGCCACTCACCGTCGCCGTGCTGCTGCGCATCAGCGAAGTGTTCGGCGTCGACACAACGTTCTTCTCCTCGCAGGACGACACCCGACTGATCGCCGAACTGCGCGAAGTGGCACTCGATCAGGAGATGGGGATCAGCGCGGACTCGCAGGAGATCGCGGACATGGTCTCCTCGCATCCGAGCATGGCGCGCGCGATGGTCAACATGCATCGGCGATACCGAAACACCTCGGCCCAGCTCGCAGCCGCGACCGAGGAACGGTTCGCCGACGGCAGCGGTAGTGGTTCGATCAGCAAGCCCCACGAGGAAGTTCGCGACTACTTCTATCAGCGACAGAATTACCTGCACGAATTGGATACGGCCGCAGAAGATCTCACCGCGCGGATGCGTTTCCACCGCGGCGATGTCGCAGGCGAGATCGGTCGGCGACTCACGCGGCTGCACGACGTGCAAATCGTGGAACGCATCGACCTCGGGGAGAACGTGCTGCACCGCTTCGATCCCGACAACCGCGTACTCGAAATCTCGCCGCACCTATCGGGCGGCCAGAAGATCTTCAAATTCGCAGCCGAGATGGCCTACCTCGAATGCGGTACCTTGCTCGACCGGTTCGTCGAAGAAGGCAACTTCTCGTCCGAGTCGTCGCGCAAACTGGCTCTCCTCGGGTTCGCGAACTACTTCGCCGCGGCGACAGTCCTCCCCTACGGCCAATTCCACGAAGCGGCAGAGGATTTCAGATACGACGTCGAGCGGCTGTCTGCCTTCTTCTCGCAGAGCTACGAGACGATCAGTCATCGCCTATCGACGCTGCAACGCCCGAAACAACGCGGCGTGCCGTGGTCGTTCGTGCGCGTCGACCGCGCCGGGAACATGTCGAAACGGCAGTCCGCCACAGGTTTTCACTTCTCGTCCAGCGGCGGAACCTGCCCGCTGTGGAACGTCTACGAGACGTTCGCCTATCCAGGCAAGATCATGACTCAGATCGCGCAGATGCCCGACGGACGCAAGTATCTGTGGATCGCCCGCACTGTCGAGCGCCGTGCGGCACGATACGGCCAGCCAGGCAAGACATTTGCCATCGGGCTCGGTTGCGAACTACGCCACGCGGGTCGGGTCGTCTACGCCGACGGACTCGACCTCGACGACGCCAAGGCGACACCGATCGGTGCGGGGTGTCGTGTGTGCGAGCGCTCGGACTGTCCGCAGCGCGCGTTCCCGCCGCTCGGCAAGGTACTCGATATCAGCGAGCACCAGAGTTCGGTGTCGCCGTATGTCCTCGGGCCGGAGCCGGGGATCTAGAACAGCCCTGAACGCAGCCCTAAAATGCAGCTTCGTCGAGATCCATGATGTCGTTGTCGATGGCTTCGATGACCGCCTTGGTCGCGGACAACAGCGGAAGGATGTTCTTGGCGAAGAACGAAGCGACGGCGACCTTACCCTGATAGAAGGCAACGTCTTTCGCCTTCGGCGACCCTTCGAGGGCGGCGAGTGCGACATCGGCTTGCACGAGCAGGCGCCAGCCGATCAACAGGTCGCCGACCGCGTACAGGTAACGCACGGACCCGAGTCCGATCTTGTAGATCTCGGTCGGCGACTGCTGCGCTGCCATCAGATATCCGGTGAGCGTAGCGGTCATGGCTTGCACGTCGTCGAAAGCCGTTGCAAGCAAGGCACGTTCGTCCGTCAACCGTTCGCCGTTGTCGACGAACTCCTTGATTCGCGCGCCGACATGGCTGAACGCGACACCACGATCACGGGCGATCTTGCGAAAGAAGAAGTCCTGCGCCTGAATTGCCGTCGTACCTTCGTAGAGCGTGTCGATTTTCGCGTCGCGGATGTACTGCTCGATCGGATAGTCCTGGAGATAGCCGGAGCCGCCGAATGTCTGCAGCGATTCGGTGAGCAGTTCGTACGCCTTCTCCGAACCGACTCCCTTGACGACGGGAAGAAGAAAGTCGTCGACCCGTAGTGCCGTGTCCTCGTCAGCTCCTGAAACAAGCTGCGCGACATCGGCATTCTGGTGCGCGGCGGTGTAGAGGTAGACCGCGCGCAAACCTTCCGCATACGCCTTCTGCATGATGAGACTGCGACGGACATCGGGATGGTGAGTGATCGTGACGCGGGGTGCGGCCTTGTCCGTCATCTGGGTCAGGTCCGCACCCTGTACTCGCTGCTTCGCGTAATCCAGCGCGTTGAGATAGCCGGTGGACAGAGTGCCACTCGACTTCACGCCGACCGTCATCCGCGCGTTCTCGATGACGTGGAACATCTGCGCAATGCCGTTGTGCACGTCGCCGACGAGCCAACCGACTGCAGGAACATCGGTGGCACCGAAGGTCAACTCGCAGGTCGGCGACGACTTGAGGCCCATCTTGTGCTCGACGTTGGTCACGTACACACCGTTGCGGGCGCCGAGTTCCAATGTCTCCGAGTCGAAAAGGAAATTGGGGACGTAGAACAGACTCAGCCCCTTCGTGCCTGGACCGGCACCTTCCGGACGGGCCAGCACGAGATGGAAGACATTCTCCGCCGTATCGCTGACGTCACCGCCCGAGATGAACCGCTTCACACCTTCGATGTGCCAGGTGCCGTCGTCCTGCTGAATCGCTTTCGACCGGCCCGCACCGACGTCGGACCCCGCGTCGGGCTCGGTGAGCACCATCGTTGCGGCCCAACCGCGTTCGTAGCCGGCCTTCGCCCAGTGCTTCTGCTCCTCGGTTCCGATTCCGTAGAGGACGCTGCCCATCAGCGGACCCATGTTGAAGAAGAGTGCTGCCGGGTTCGCACAGATCATCATTTCGTTCACCGCCCACACGAGGACCGACGGTGCGGGGACTCCACCCATCCCCTCCGGTAGGCCGATCCGCGCCCAATCTGCTTCGCGCACTGCGGTTACCGTCTTGCGAAGGAGATCCGAGATCGTCACCGCGTGGGTATCGGGGTCGAAGACTGGCGGGTTGCGATCACCGTCGGCGAACGAATCGGCAACAGGGCCCTCGGCCAGCCGGGCTACCTCGGACAAGATGTTTCGCACGGTGTCGGTGTCGAGATCGCCGTAGTTTCCCGCGTCCAGCAACGTGCCGATACCGAACACCTCGAACAGGTTGAACTCGAGGTCTCGAACGTTGCTTTTGTAGTGACCCACTTGTGTGTCCTCCAGAGGTGCGGCTTGGGCGACGATCGCACTCAACCCTAGATTCCGCGCCGGGATCGCGAGCGGAAACTTCCGGACCGCTCACAGCGGGAAATGGGGTTCGACGAGGGATCGTTCACGCCACGGTAATGCGGGACACAAACATGTCATCGAGAGTCATTCCAACGCAATACTTTCCCTTTACTGTCTGCCTTCACGAATACGACCGCTGTATACGCACGCCGGATACAGCGGTCGTAGTCGGGTGCGGCACGTGCAGCGTTGTGCGGGCCGCGACTCCATCCCCCGAAGATCGAAAGGCCCGCCTCATGCCAGATTCTTGTGGTTCTCATCGCCAACGATCGAAGCGTTACCTCCGGATCATGGCCGCACCGACCGCACTCGCCGTCGCAGGCCTCGTCCTCACAGGCTGCGGTTCGAAGGCCGGCGACGACACCTCGGTCGCTTCCTGCGTCGATACGTCCAAGGACACGATCAAGGTTGGAATGCTGAACTCGCTGTCGGGCACGATGGCGATCTCCGAGGTCACGGTTCGTGACTCGATCCAGCTCGCGATCGACCAGATCAACGCATCCGGCGGTGTCCTCGGCAAGCAGATCGAGCCCGTGAAGGAAGACGGCGCGTCCGAGCCGAAGATCTTCGCGGAGAAAGCCGACAAGCTGATCAGCAGCGATTGCGTCGCAGCCGTCTTCGGTGGCTGGACCTCATCGAGCCGCAAGGCGATGAAGCCTGTCTTCGAAGGCAAGAACTCCCTGCTCTACTACCCCGTCCAGTACGAGGGCCTCGAAGATTCCAAGAACATCTTCTACACAGGTGCCACCACCAACCAGCAGATCATCCCCGCACTCGACTACCTGAAGGAGAAGGGCGTCAAGTCCCTCTACCTGGTCGGTAGCGACTACGTCTTCCCGCAGACCGCGAACGACGAAATCAAGGCGTACGCGAGCGCGAACGGTATCGAGATCAAGGGCGAGGATTACGCTCCGCTCGGCTCGACGGACTTCTCCACCATCGTCAACAAGGTTCGGACGTCGGGTGCCGGTGCGGTGTTCAACACCCTGAACGGTGACTCGAACGTCGCGTTCTTCAACGAATACAACAACGCGGGCCTCAAGGCTGCAGAGATGCCCGTCGTCTCCGTGTCGATCGCCGAAGAAGAGGTCAAGGCCATCGGTGCGAACGTGATCGCGGGCCAGCTCACGGCATGGAACTACTACCAGACCGTCGATTCGCCCGAGAACAAGGCGTTCGTCGACGCGTACAAGGCCAAGTTCGGCGCCGACAAGCCGACGTCGGACCCGATGGAAGCGGCCTACGTTTCGGTGTACCTGTGGAAGAACACGGTTGAAAAGGCGAAGTCGTTCGCCGTCAAGGACATTCAGGACAACGCCGACGGCGTCACCTTCGCCGCACCCGAGGGTCTCGTCACCATCGACGGCAGCAACCACCACATCACCAAGACAGCCCTGATCGGCGAGATCAAGCCCGACGGCCTGATCTACACCGTGTGGCAGTCGCCTTCGCCGATCAAGCCCGACCCCTACCTCACGTCCTACGAATGGGCGAAGGGACTTGGCGGCAAGTAGTCCCGCCGGGATGAACGACAGCCGGCACGCAGGCAACTGACGCCGACGAACACGCGAGCAACGAGAGGCGAACAAATCCTATGGATGTCGTTGTAGGACAGTTATTCACAGGACTCAGCCTTGGGTCGATCCTGCTACTGGCAGCACTCGGCCTGTCACTGACCTTCGGTCAGATGGGCGTGATCAACATGGCCCACGGCGAGTTCATCATGGCGGGGTGCTACACGGCTTATGTCGTGCAGCAGGTCATCACCAGCGCCGGTGTCTCCCTTTTCGTCTCGCTGTTCGTCGGCTTCCTGGTCGGCGGCCTGATGGGCGTGCTGCTGGAGGTGACGCTCATTCGCCGCATGTACCACCGACCGCTCGACACGTTGTTGGTGACGTTCGGCGTCGGGCTGGTCCTGCAGCAGGTCGCCCGCGACATCTTCGGCGCACCTGCCGTGAATGTCGTCAGCCCCGAATGGCTTCGCGGCGGCGTCGAGATCCTCGGCGCCGTCGTACCGAAGGCCCGCATCTTCATCATGGTGCTGGCGATCGTGTGCGTGGCAGTACTTGCGCTCGTCCTCAAGATGTCCCCGCTCGGCCGTCGAATCCGCGCGGTCGTACAGAACAGGGACCTTGCCGAGACGAGCGGAATCTCTAGTCGGACAACCGACATCAGCACGTTCTTCATCGGTTCCGGCCTCGCCGGTGTCGCAGGTGTTGCGTTGACCTTGATCGGAGCCACCAGCTCGACCACCGGCCAGGCCTACCTCATCGATGCCTTCCTGGTAGTCGTCATCGGCGGTCTCGGCCAGATCAAGGGAGCCGTACTCGCGGCCTTCTCGCTCGGCATTCTCAACTCCTACATCGAATACTCGACCACCGCATCCATCGCGAAGGTCATCGTGTTCGTCGTCATCGTGTTCTTCCTTCAGGTGCGACCGCAGGGTCTGTTCACCGTCAAGACAAGGAGTTTGGCATGACCGGCCTGAGTTCCATCCTCCGCGGCGGACGAGGCGCGGCGATCGGATTCGCACTCGGTGCGGTCCTGCTGTTCGGTATCGCACCGGCCGTCCTCAGCGACTTCCGACTCAACCTGCTCGCCAAACTGCTGTGCTTCGCCATCGTCGCGGTCGGCATCGGATTGGCATGGGGCCGTGGCGGAATGCTCACGCTCGGCCAGGGCGTCTTCTTCGGCATCGGCGCCTACGTCATGGCGATGCACATGAAGATCGCCGATGCCGAGTTCGTGGACGCCGATGTCCCCGACTTCATGCAGACTGCGGGGATTAGCGAATTACCCTCGTACTGGCAACCTTTCGCATCACCGTTCGTCGCCATCGTTGCCATCGCCGTGCTGCCCGCGCTCACGGCGCTGCTACTCGGGTACGGCGTGTTCAAACGTCGTGTCAAAGGCGCGTACTTCGCCATCCTCAGCCAGGCCTTGGCTGCTGCGCTCGCGATCCTCCTCGTCGGCCAGCGCAGCATCGGTGGGTCCAACGGACTCAACGGTTTCCAGACGTTCTTCGGCCTCAACCTCTACGACCCCGTCAACAAGAAGATGCTCTTCTTCGTCGCCGCAGCGACCCTGCTCGTCGTCCTCGCCGTCACTCGGCAGGTCATGCACAGCCGTTACGGCGAACTGCTCGTCGCTGTCCGTGATCAGGAAGAACGCGTTCGGTTCCTCGGCTACGACCCCGCCAACATCAAGATCGTCGCGTATACGATCGCCGCATTCTTCGCAGGTATCGCCGGTGCCCTCGTCGTGCCCATCGTCGGCTTCATCACTCCCGCCGATATCGGTATCGCACCGTCCATCGCGTTCCTCATCGGTGTTGCCATCGGCGGCCGGACGACACTGCTCGGTCCGGTGCTCGGAGCGATCGGTGTCGGCTGGGCGCAGAGCGCACTGTCGGAAGAATTTCCGTCCGGTTGGACCTATATCCAGGGCGGCCTGTTCATCGTCGTCGTCGGGTTCTTCCCGGCAGGCATCGCAGGCCTCGCCGCAATCCGATTGCGACGCAAGCGAAAACTCGACTCGGACGATCCCCCTCCGGTCGCGGCGTCCGTTGCCGATCCCGACGTCGAACCGCTCGATCTCGTGAAGGAGCCCGTGCGATGACAAGCACAGAGACCACGCACGAACCCGCTTTCGGCGGCAACGCGGGCATGTCGAGCGACTATCTCGAAATCCGCAACCTCACAGTCAGTTTCGACGGCTTCAAGGCCAATACCGACGTGAACATGACCTTGCTGCAAGGCGATCTTCGGTTTCTCATCGGCCCGAACGGCGCCGGTAAGACGACGCTCATCGACGCCATCACCGGACTCGTCCCCGCAACCGGCTCCGTCACCAAGTCCGGTGTCGAACTGCTCGGCAAGAAGGTGCACCAGATCGCTCGGCTCGGTGTCGGGCGTACCTTCCAGACCGCAAGCGTCTTCGAGCAGTTGACCGTATTGCAGAACCTCGACATCGCTGCGGGGGCTGGTCGTTCGGCATTGACTTTGTTGCGACGCCGAAAAGCGGTCTTGCCCAAGATCCAGGAGGCACTGGAGATCACCGGTCTCGGCGACCTGACCGACAAGCCGGCCGGAGTGCTCGCACACGGACAGAAGCAGTGGCTCGAGATCGGCATGCTGCTCGTGCAGGACGCTTCGGTCCTCCTGCTCGACGAACCGGTCGCAGGCATGAGCTCCGACGAACGTGAAGAGACGGGAAACCTGTTGCGCCGCATCGGTGGCGAACGAACCGTCGTAGTCGTCGAGCACGACATGGACTTCATGCGAGCCTTCGCGACCTCGGTGACCGTCCTCGCAGGCGGGAAAGTGCTCAGCGAGGGCACCGTCGAAGAGGTCCAGGCCGACCCGAAGGTGCAGGAGGTCTACCTCGGCACAGCCGCGGGCGGCGAAGAGTTGGCAGCGGTTGCCGCGTCTACAGCGCACACAACGGAGGAGAACTCGCATGCTTGAACTCGTCGACGTCCGTTGCGGTTACGATCGGGCCGAAGTGATACACGGTGTGTCCGTTACGGTTCCGACGGACGGTGTGGCCGCCGTGATGGGCCACAACGGTGCAGGTAAGACGACACTGCTGCGAGCTGCGGTCGGGCTGTTGCCCGTGAAGTCGGGCAAGGTCCTGCTCGACGGCGAGGACATCGGCAAGATGCGGCCCAGTGCCCGCGTCAAACGTGGTCTCGCCTACGTGCCGCAGGGTCAGCAGTCGTTCGGTCAGCTGACGACGGCCGAGAATCTGCAGGTCGTCGCGGACGGACGTAAGCGCGGCAAGGCATTGATCGACGAGTCGCTCGACCTCTTCCCCGCGCTGCGCGGGCTGCTGACCCGGCGGGCGGGCTTGCTGTCCGGTGGCCAGCGTCAGCAGTTGGCGATCGCTCGTGCACTGATCACCGAGCCGCGCTTGATGATCCTCGACGAGCCGACCGAAGGTATCCAGCCGTCCGTCGTCGCAGAGATCGAACGCACCATCGTCGATCTGACCGCACGCGGCGGGCTGAGTGTCCTGCTCGTCGAGCAGCACATCGGGTTCGCGTTGCAGGCAGCGCAGCGGTACTACGTGCTGGAATCCGGTCGCGTCACGTCGGAAGGCGACGGTGGTGCCGGTTCGGAATCGACCGTACGTGCAGCGATGGCAATCTGAGATGGCCGTCTGACCATGGCTCGTCGGGGGAGCTTGCGTCCGAGCTCGCTACGCGAACAGGTTTACGAATCACTGCGTGGGGACCTGACATCCGGATCGATCGCGCCGAACGAACGCCTCGGTGAGGAGCGGCTCGCCGAGTTGTACGGCGTCTCGCGGACACCTGTCCGTGAAGCGCTTGCCCGGTTGCTTGCCGACGGATTGATCGAGCGTGACGAACACGGCCTCTACCCGTACCGACCGCGGCTCGACGACCTCGACGGGTTGTACGAACTGCGCTCGACCTTGGAGGCACGTGGAATTCGGCGGGTCCTCGACGATCCTTCACTGACACACGACCGTGCCGCCGTCGTCGGTGAACTCGAGGTGTGGCAACGCTTTCGGGACTCACCACCCGATCCAGGACCCGAATTGGTCGGGGCGGACGAACATTTCCACACCACACTGCTTGCGGCGTCTGGAAATCCAGCTCTGGCAGAGGCTTTGGCAGGGGTGAACTCACGAATGCGGCCCGTCAGGGCATTGGACGCACTCACGGAGGATCGCGTGGCAACGATGGTCGTCGAGCATATTCGGATCGCGGAGTCCGTCCTGGCCGGACGGCTCGAAGACGCGTTCCGACAGTTGCTCGACCACATCGAGAGTTCGCAGTCGGTTGTGCTCGAACGTGCCGAACGCGCGTTGTCGATGGCGAAGCTCGGCCTTGCCGTTCGCGGCTGACCGCTCCCCCCTCCGGCAGCGAAGGTAGCGTGTCGATCATGTCGTCGCCGCGGATACAGCCAGGCCGGTTCAAAGAACTCGGTCCGATCAACTGGGTGCTGTGGCGGGTGATCTCCAAGGGCGCGGGCGCGACCGACGCCCACCTGTTCAGCACACTCGGCCGGACCGGCGGACTGTTCCGAGGCTGGCTGCACTACAGCGGCAAACTGATGCCGGGTGGCAAGCTGACTCGCTTCGAGAGCGAACTGGTGATCATCCGCATCGCGCACCTGCGGGAGTGCGGCTACGAGATGGATCACCATGTCCGCCTCGGGCGCCGAGCCGGTGTGACCGCCGAAATCCTCGAGCAAGTGCTGGAAGGCCCGACGGCCGAAGGCTTGGCGGCGAAGGATCGTGCCCTGCTGAGCGCGGTCGATTCGCTGGTCCAGACGAAGGCGCTCGACGATGCGACGTGGTCGGAGTTGTCGAAGTATTTCGACGATCGCCGACTGATCGAAATCTGCCTGCTGGTCACCCAGTACGACGGTCTTGCGACAACCATCGGGGTCCTGCAAATCGACCGCGACTTTCAGTAGGCGGCTTCGCCGCTCGTGCGTCTTTTCGGTGGTTCGGCCCTCCGAAAAGACGCACGACCCGCATCAAGCCCTAGCGTGCAGCTGCGAGCACTTCTGCTACCGGCGTCGATGACCGACCGATGAGTTTCTGCAGGTCACCGCTGTCGGTATCGAGGCCGCCCTTGCCCGCTCCTACGTCGGAGTCGGCCAGGACCTTCGCGAAGCCCTCCGGCAGCCCGACCTCGACAAGCGCTGCGACGAAGTCCGCTTCCGACAGATTCCGATAGACGACGGGCTTTCCTCCGACTGCCGAGATTGCTTCGGCGAGCTGCGCTTTCGTCAGCCGTTCGTCGCCGCCCAGCTCGTAGGTCCGGCCTTCGTGACCCTCGGTCGAGGCGACTACGGCCGCTGCCTCCGCGAAATCGACACGCGCGGCCGCGGCGATCCTGCCGTCGTTCGACGCACCGATGAGGACACCGTGCTCGATCGTCTGCTCGAGATCGGACGTGTAGTTCTCCCAGTACCAACCGTTGCGCAGCAGGGTGAACGGGATACCCGACTCGATCAGCACCGATTCGGTGGCCTTGTGCTCAGCCGCGAGGGCGAGCGGGCTGTCCTGGGCATCGAGAATGCTCGTGTAAGCGATGTAGCCGACGCCAGCCTGCTTTGCAGCCTCGATCACGTTGGTGTGCTGGGCAAGTCGCTGCCCGACCGTACTGCTCGAGACAAGGACGAGACGGTCGACGCCGGCGAGAGCGTCCACGTAGGACTGCTTGTCGTCGTAGTCGGCGGCTCGTACCTGCACGCCACGCTCCGCCAGGTCGGCGGCCTTGGCGGGAGTGCGGACCAGCGCGACGATATCGGACGGCGCAACTCCTCGTTCCAGTAGCGCGTCGACGGTGAGTCGTCCGAGATTTCCTGTTGCTCCGGTAACTGCGATTGTCATTGCTGCCCCTCAAAGTGTGGTCGAGTAGCTTCCTCTTCGACATACACTAACTATTCGTAAGCACTTCTGCAAACGCATGCGCACTATTGAGAGGTAGTACACTTTCGCTATGGCAAAACCGGCGGCAGACAACCCGAACACCGACTCGTTCGAGGTCGACGTCTTCGCCCGGGCATGTCCGTCCCGCGGTGCGCTCCACGACATCACCGGCCGATGGGGCGCGCTCTCGCTGGTCGCTTTGGGCGACGGACCCTACCGATTCAACGCGCTGCGGCGTCGCGTCGACGGCGTGAGCGAACGGATGCTGGCACAGACTCTGCAGACCCTCGAACGCGACGGGTTGGTGAATCGCGAAGTGTTGGAATCGATTCCACCGAAAGTGGAATACAGCCTCACCGACCTGGGCGCCGCAGTGGCCACGCAGCTGTCGGGACTGATCGAGATGGTCGAATCGCGGATGCCGGAAGTCCTCACGGCCCGCGCGAAATACGACTCGATAGGCGCTTCACGCTCGTGAGTCCTTTCGGAGGGCAGAACCACCAAAAGGACTCACGAGCGGCCGACAGCCCAAGCCGCCTCTAGAAGTTGATCATGTGCCCGGCGAGGCCGTGCAGCGCTTCCTGCAGAGCTTCACTGAGCGTCGGGTGGGTGTGCACATTGCGGGTGAGCTCGTTCACGGTCAGGTCCCACTTCTGCGCGAGGGTCAACTCGGGCAGCAGTTCGGACACATCGGGACCGATCAGGTGGCCACCGAGAAGCTCGCCGTACTTCGTGTCCGAGATCAGCTTCACGAAGCCGGTCGGATCACCGAGTCCGTGCGCCTTGCCGTTGGCCGTGAACGGGAACGACGCGACCTTGATGTCGTGGCCTTCGTCGCGCGCCTGCTGTTCGGTCAGACCGAAACTCGCGACCTGCGGCTGGCAGAACGTCGCACGAGGCATCATCCGATAGTCGTCGATCGGCAACGTCTCCGCGCCTGCAATGGTTTCGGCCGCGACGACGCCTTGTGCCTCGGCCACGTGCGCCAACTGCAACTTCGCGGTCACGTCGCCGATTGCGTAGATGTGGTCGACGTTGGTGCGCATGACGTTGTCGATCGCGATCGCCTTCGGCCGATCCGACAATTCGACGCCAGTGTTCTCGAGGCCGTAGCCCTCCAGCCGGGGAGCGAAGCCGACCGCCTGCATCACCTTGTCGACGGTGACCGTCTCGATCTCGCCGCTTTTGTTGTCCTTGATCGCAACGGTGACCTTCGAGCCGTCGTCGGCGATCGACTGCACTGCCGCGCCGGTGGAGATCTTCACACCGAGCTTCTTGTACGCCTTGGCGATCTCCTTGGAGATGTCGGCGTCTTCGTTCGGTAGCGCACGATCGAGGAACTCCACGATGCGGACGTCGACGCCATAGTTCGCAAGCACATACGCGAACTCCATACCGATCGCACCTGCGCCGACGATCAAGATCGAGCCGGGCAGTTCCTTCGTGAGAATCTGCTCTTCGTAGGTGACGACGTTTTTACTCAGCTCCGTGCCCGGGAGGAGTTTCGTCACCGTTCCGGTCGCGATGATCGCGTTGTCGAAGGTGATGGTCTCGGTGCCACCCTTCGACAGCTCGACCGAGATCGTATTCGGATCCGTGAACGAACCGTGGCCGTCGTACTCGGCGATCTTGTTCTTCTTCATCAGGAAGTGAACGCCCTTGACGCGGCCGTCGGCGACCTTGCGGCTTCGATCGAAGGCGGAGCCGAAATCGAACTTGGCCTCGCCCGAGATGCCGAAAGTCTTGGCTTCCTTGGTGAAAATGTGCGCTAGCTCGGCGTTTCGCAGCAGCGCCTTCGACGGGATGCAGCCGACATTGAGGCAGACACCGCCCCAGTACTGCTTCTCGATTATGGCGGTGCTCAGGCCCAGCTGAGCCGCGCGAATCGCAGCCACATATCCGCCGGGACCGGCACCGAGTACAACGACGTCATAGTGTGTGGTCACGGTCCCCAAGCCTAGTCCGATGCAATCTCGCTGTCCTCGGTCCGGTCAACTACGGCCGCTAGCTCCACACCTCGGCGGCAACGCGAGCGAAGTTTCCTCCGAAGATCGCCGCGATCGAGGCATCGTCGAAACCTCTACGTCGCAACTCGGCGGGCACCGTCAGCAAGTCTTCCGGCGGTACCCACTGCAGCGGTCCCCAGGCGGTATAGGCCTCGGAGAACGCCTGCGGATTGGTCGCGAGTTCCAGGTTGAAATCTGCGCTGTCGAACGAGTAGTCACTGCCGACCCCGATGTGTGCGACGCCGACGAGATCGACGCCGTAAGCGATGTGATCAGCGATCGCCAGTACCCGTTCGCGATGCTGCTCGGGTCCGTTGACGCCGAGAAAAATTCCGACGCCGTTGATCCCGATCACGCCACCGGTCGCGGCGCAGGCCCTGGCCTGGTCGTCGGTGATGTTGCGGGGATGACTCCACAGCGACGCAAAGTTGGAGTGGCTGTAGATCATCGGACGCTCCGACGCCTCCGCGAGCTCGAGTCCGGTTCGGATCGAACAATGCGAACCGTCGACAGTCATTCCGACAGCGTTCATTTCACGAACCAGGTCGCGGCCGTACGCCGAAAGACCGGTGTCCTCCGAATCGAGACAGCCACACCCCGCGGCATTCGCATAGTTGTAGGTAGGCAGCATGGTGCGGACCCCGAGATCGTAGAAGTGCCTGACATTGTCGACCTCACCTTCGAGCGGACCCGAATCTTCGAGATCGAAGGCCAACGCGATCATGCCGTCCTCGGCAGCCGCGGTGAGATCGTCGAGAACCTGGACCGGACGAAAGCGACCGTCCCACAGTGCATTTCTGCGAAACGCATGGCCGAGTGCGCTCGCTTGGGCCTTGGACTGCGGCGAGTAGCCGATATTGACCGAAAGGAACGAACCCGCGGGATATCGCGCCAGTTCGGTGACATCGGCATTCTCCTGCAGCGGAAGGCAGCAATGCTGTTCCCACAGAACCATTTTGGGCGCCGCAGGAGTCGTCCTCGACGCCGCCTCCGGCTCGGGACCTGCCGGAGCGGGCTCCGTGACCACCACCGCCGACGGACGGATGTCGCACGCCAGCACCGTGTCGCGAACCAATTCGTCGGCAGCATCGAGTGCACGGACCAACTCGGCAGGTGTCGTCCCCAGTGTTCCGATGATGGATTGCGCACGATAGGTGAAGTTTTCGGGGGCAATCGACAATCGCCCGGCAGCGGCGACCGCACCTTTCTCGTTGATGAGCCACCTACCCGCCCGCGCGTGCAGTGCGTGCGCGCAGACCTCGATCGCCCGAAACAGACAGCCTGCAACGAACGTCGCATCGCCGCGCCCGACCGCTTTTCGGGCGATGTAGACGTCGAACGAACTCTCCCACAATCGGCGAACGAGGTTCTCGCTCAATGCAGTCGGGTACTCTTGCGCCGCCGCGCGCAGCGCAGTGAGCTCACCCGTGGGGTCGTCCAGAACGATCGACAACGCAAGTTCGCCGACATACGCGAAGTCGGCGAAACCGAACGGATGACCCACTTGAGCGGGGAACCCGTAGGCACCCTCCTGCACGCCGGTCCAAATTCGCTGCACACGGTCGAGGTCGCGATAGAGCCAATCGACCGCGTTGTCGGCGATGGTGAGCCATGCTCCGCCGTCGACCCACGGACCCCACACCCCGATGTCGGTGACATCAGCGCGGGGGCCTGCAAGAGTGCGCGCCACGTCGCCGAGCGCCGAGATATCCAGTGGCCGTCGGTAATAGATCCCGATGTCGTAGTCGGATTCGGGAGTGTGGACACCCCGCGCCCTGCTGCCGCCAAGTACGACACCGACGACGCCCGAGACCTCGCACAACTGTCGCGCCATGTCCTGGAGGAACCCGTCAGCGAGAGCCATCACCGCATGCTACCGGCCTCCCCGAGCCCGGAATCGAGATTGGACCAGCGGAGTCGACACCTCGTCGGACAGAATGGTGCGGTGACCGGTGAAGTGGACAGCAGCGTGAACGATCCTGCGGGCAGCGGCCCTATCGACGACCCCTACCTCTGGCTAGAGGGAGTACTCGACGAGCAAGCCTTGGATTGGGTGCGGGAGCGCAATGCGCGCACCAAGGAGGAGTTCGCGACACCTGAACGCTTCCAGGTACTCCAGTCCAGTTTGCGGGCAATGCTGGACACCGACGACCGCATTCCTGCCCCCGGCCGACGTGGACAGTATCTGTACAACTTCTGGCGCGACGCCGAGCATGTTCGGGGTATCTGGCGGCGGACCTCGATGGCCGAATACCGCAAGAGCGACCCGAATTGGGACGTAATCATCGACGTCGACGCACTTGCAGAAGCAGAGGGCGAAAACTGGGTGTGGGGCGGTGCGACCGTCTTTCGACCAAGCCAGCAGCGCGCCCTGGTCAGCCTGTCTCGCGGTGGCGCCGATGCGAGCGTCGTGCGTGAATTCGATATGGAGGCAAGAACATTCCTTGCCCCCGACGCACCGGACCATGGCTTCTACCTCCCGGAGGCCAAGTCGAGCATCGGCTGGATCGATATCGACACCGTCTACGTCGGAACAGATTTCGGCCCGGGCTCGCTGACCGAATCAGGCTATCCGCGGATTGCGAAGCGTTGGCGACGCGGCACCGCGCTCGACGCAGCGGAAACGGTCTTCGAAGGCGAACCTGCCGACATCTCGGTCGGCGCAGGATACGACAGGACACCGGGTTACGAGAGGCACTACGTATCCCGGTCGACCGACTTCTTCAATCACGAAAGCGCACTCCTGCACCCCGACGGCCACCTGCAACCCATCGAAACGCCGTCGGACGCATCCGAATCTTGGTACAAGAACTGGCTGCTCGTTCGCACCAAATCCTCGTGGCAGGTAGGCGACAACACCTATCCGTCCGGCACTCTGCTGGCGACGAACTTCGACGATTTCCTTTCTGGCGAAAGACGTTTCGATGTGCTGTTCGAACCGGATGCCCACACCTCGCTGTACCAGTACGGCTGGACCGAGCATCATCTGATCCTCGTCACACTCTCCGACGTGCAGACCAAGTTGGCCGTACTGACACCGGGACCCGACGGCTGGGCGCGTTCCGAACTCAGCGAAGCACCACCGATGGCAACGACAACGGTCGCAAATCTCGATCCGCTGGAGAGCGGCGACGACTACATGATGACGACGAGCGGATTCACTTTTCCGACAACGCTTCTCGCCGGAACCCTTGGCGCCGAGCTGGAGCTGCTGAAGCAGGAACCGAGCCACTTCGATGCCGACGGTCTGATCGTCGAGCAGTTCTTCGCCACGTCGCTCGACGGAACGCAGGTGCCGTATTTCGTCGTCAGGAAGCCTGGCGCATCCGGCCCGACCCTCCTCGGCGGCTACGGCGGGTTCGAGGTATCGAGAACACCGGGATACAACGCGGGCAACGGAATCGGCTGGCTGTCGAGCGGCGGCATCTCGGTGACGGCCAACATCCGGGGCGGCGGCGAATACGGTCCGCAGTGGCATACCCAGGCCCAGAAAGCCGGGCGACACAAGGTCGGCGAGGACTTCGCCGCCGTCGCCAAGGATCTCGTCGCCCGCGGCATTACGACACCCGCACAACTCGGCGCCGTCGGCGGCAGCAACGGTGGCCTGCTGATGGGGATCATGCTCACCAAGTACCCGGAGTTGTTCGGCGCCTTGGTCTGCCAGGTGCCGCTCTTGGACATGTCGCGCTATCACAAACTGCTGGCAGGAGCATCGTGGGTAGCCGAGTACGGCGACCCCGACAACCCGGACGAATGGGCGTTCATCAAGGAGTACTCGCCGTACCAGAATGTGTCGAAATCGGTGTCCTACCCACCGATTCTGCTCACCACGTCGACGCGTGACGACCGTGTTCATCCCGGACATGCCCGAAAGATGGCCGCTCGCTTGGAGGAATACGGTCACAACGTCTGGTACTACGAGAACATCGAAGGCGGTCACGGCGGAGCTTCCGACAACGCGCAGGCGGCGTTCCAGGGAGCTCTCATCTACGAGTTCCTCTGGACACAACTCGACCGATAAAGCCTGCGGCTCACGCTCTGTCGTGCAGCCAGGTCTCGATTCGGTCGACGGTCGTGGTCGGGTTGCGGATCCAACCGTTGTGCCCCAACGGTTCCGATTGGTGCCACGCCGTCACGTCGGCGCCGGGAAGCTTTCCGTACAGGTGCTGGGCCGAGGATGCCGGCGCGACGTCGTCGTCCTCGATGGAGATCGACAGCACCGGTAATTTCAGGCGGGAGATCCGTTCCTCGTAGTCGATGTCGGCATCGGCCGGTAGAAACTTGCCGGTGCGCGCGAGGCGCGACCAGTCCGAGATCAGTACTTTCGATTGCCGACCGAAGCCTCCGAAGCCGAGCCGATCTCCCGGCCAGAAGCCGGCGAGGTTGGCGGTCAACGACATTGCCGACGAGCCGAGCAGCACTCCCGGCGACATCGTGCCTCGGAAGGACCGGTAGTAGGGCGTCCCCGATGCCACCAGGATCAGTCCGCCGAGCCGTCCCCGTATACGTGCCGCGTACAGCACGCCGAGTTGGCCACCGAAGCTGTGCCCCAACAGGTACGGCGTGCTGTCCGGGAATCGGTCACGAACGACTTCGAACATCGCCGGGAAGTCGACCGACACAAGTTCGTGGTAGCCGTAGCGACTTGCGCCGCTCGGCTTCGGCCGACTGTCACCTTGCCCCCGTAGCTCTCCGACCGCGGCATCGAAACCACGGGCAGCCAACTCCTTGGCGAATACGTCGTAGTACCCACCGGGAATGCCGAGTCCGGGAATCAGCACGACGACCGGTCGCGGCGAATCCGGCGACGGCCGACGGCTACGACTCTCGTCCGCGGGAAACAACCACACCGGCGATGTGCTGCCGTCGGGCATCTGGATCGGAACGGTCTCCACGTCGGCAAGCCTAGGGCGCTGCGCGCCTCGTGAGTCTTTCCGGAGGGCCCGACCGCCGAAAAGACTGGCTCGAAAATGGGTAGGTGAGTGGGCAGGCGACAGCACCCGGCGCAGC
>NZ_JBIMSN010000012.1:0-101336 GCF_043944905.1 Antrihabitans spumae | reverse complement strand
AAGATCGAAAACCCAATCCGAAACAGATCAAGCCGGCACGTCAGCCCGGAGAAAGATCTGGGCTAACTGCTCGGCTGGGTCCACCCGGCTCTTGTTCCGCAAAGATTGAATCGCCGCATCGCAGAGCTCAACTCGCGCCCATTGGCACCTGCTGTGCACGCGCATGTTATCCCTCAGACGGCACCAGCCCGATTTCATCGAACATCACACTCCATTCCAGCTCACAATTATAAAACTGGACCAACCGGAACTACTGTTCTAATTGGACCAATATGGATTTTGCAGGCAACCGACAGCGCGCGGACGACACCTATCGAAACTCAAATCAGTCAGTCCTTTCGGACAAACAAGTCCTTGTCGCTAAAGTCCCGGCCCCAACCCTGCGCCGTTCTAACCGAACCAGCTGCGACGCGACCCCACCAATAACCATCAGACCCATAATTCGCCTTCACACCTCTTGCATTATGGATAACGAAAAGATAACGTCCGCTATTCTGAGAATGTGACAGCGACACTTCACAAACTCACTGCTGGCGATGGCTACACGTATTACGTGAAGTCCGTGGCCGCGATGGACAGCACCGAGAAGGGCCGAACCTCGCTGTCCGACTACTACTCCGCGAGAGGCGAATCGCCGGGTAGGTGGCTCGGCAAGGGCCTCGCTGCGTTCGACACAATCGACAGCGGCGATCCAGTCACCGAAGCACAGATGAAGGCACTCTACGGTGAAGGCCTCCATCCCGATGCAGACAAGATCCGGCGACAGACACTCGCCGACCAAATCACCAAAGGTGCGACTAAAAAGGCCGCCACACGCGCGGCGGACGCATCCACTCGGATCGGCGCTCGCTATCGGATCTACAACGGTGCCAGCAAATTTCGACAGACCGTTGCGGAGCGCTTCGTCGACTTCAATGTCTCCCGCGGCGAGAAAGGCCTCGCGCCGATTCCAGACCAGGACCGCGCACGGATCCGTACCGACGTCGCGACAGAGATGTTCACTGCCGAATTTGATCGCGCCCCTTTGGACGAGCGCGAGTTGTCTGGATGGACTGCTCGAAGCTCACGGAACCGGACGACAGCGGTCGCCGGATTCGACGGTTGCTGCTCACCGGTCAAGTCGGTATCCGCGTTGTGGGCGGTTGCGCCGCGATCGATTGCGAAAGAAATAGAGGAGTGTCACGACGCCGCTGTCGCCGACTATCTGAGTTTTCTGGAAAAGGTCGCTGGATACACCCGCCTGGGCACCGACGGAGTGCAGCAGGTCGAGACGGATGGTTTGATAGCCACTGCATTTACGCACCGCGATTCACGAGCGGGTGACCCTGATTTACACACCCATGTGGTGATCAGCAACAAAGTCCGCGCCCGGACCGCGGACGGTAGCTGGCGGTGGCTGGCGCTGGATGGACGAATGCTCTACAGATGGGCAGTGTGCGCGTCCGAGCACTACAACACTCGCCTCGAAGCACACCTTCGAAAGCGACTCGGGTTGCACTTTGCGGAACGTCCGTCGATTGAGAATGAAAAGCGCCCCATTCGAGAAATTGTCGGTGTTGATACTCGCCTCATCGAGCGCTGGTCGGTTCGAAGCGCCGCGATCACCGAGCGCACTGGCGTGCTCGCGAAGGGCTTCCAAGCCGACCACGGGCGTGAGCCGACACCGCACGAAATGTTTGCTCTCGCCGAACGCGCCACCTTGGAGACCCGCCAAGCCAAGCACGAGCCGCGGACCGAAGCGGAGCAGCGCGCCACGTGGCGCAACGAAGCCATCGCCGCTTTCGGTGGCGCACATGCATTATCCGAAATGGTGCATCGTGCGCGCCACCCCAATCGCGGCCCCAGCGCCGATCTCGACGATCGATGGATATCCACCTCGGCGCAGGCGCTCATCTCGCGAGTGGCGACCAGCCGCGCCACGTGGCAGGAGGCGCACGTCCGGGCCGAAGCGGAGCGAATCGTTCGATCAGCCAGTGCAGACCCCGAACAGGGCACAAGACTGGTGGACCAACTGGTGCGAGAAGCGCTGAGCGTCCGCCGCTCAATCCCCCGCCGACCGCCCGATCAGTTCGACGAGCCGGCAGCACTGCGACGTACGGACGGCACCAGCGTCTACGCGACCGCGCGCAGTCAGGTCTACACATCCGCTGCAGTCATCGCCGCCGAAGAACGCCTCATCGCCGCCGCACACCAGACCGGCGGTCACCAGATCCCCGACTCCACCGTCGCCGTCGCCTTGCTCGAATACGCCGCCAACAACAACGGCCGCTCCCTCAACGCCGGCCAGGCAGAGCTGGTCCGGCGCATGGCGACCTCCGGTGCACGACTGCAAGTGGCGATCGCCCCCGCAGGCACCGGCAAAACCACCGCCATGAAAGTCCTCGCCCGGGCCTGGCAAAGCGAAGGCGGCACCATCATCGGCCTCGCACCGACCGGCGCCGCCGCCGGAGTACTGCGCGAAGAAATCGACACCACCACCGACACCATCGACAAAATGACCCACGTCCTCGCCCAGATGGAGAAGGCCGGACGCACCGGCAAGCCCGTGCAGATCCCGCACTGGATGCGGGAGATCGACGCCAACACACTCGTGATCATCGACGAAGCCGCCATGGCCGGCACCGAAAACCTCGACGCCGCGGTGCGATTCGTCGTGTGGCGCGGCGGCAGTGTCCGCATGATCGGCGACGACAAACAGAAGTCCTCGATCGCCGCCGGCGGCGTCATCCGCGACATAGCCGAATCGGCCGGCGCGGTCACGCTTACCCAAGTCATGCGGTTCACCGATCCCGCCGAAGGCAACGCCAGCCTCGCCCTGCGCGAGGGCGATCCGGCTGCGATCGCTTTCTACATCGACAACCAGCGCGTTCACGTCGGTGACCTCGAAACGGCCAAGAACACGCTCTACACAGCCTGGTCACGAGACCGCGCCGCCGGCCTGGACTCGGTGATGGTGGCACCCACCCGCGAACTCGTCGCCGACCTGAACCTGCGTGCGCGCACCGACCGCATCGCCGCCGTGCCCGATAGTCGGGTCGGTGCGATGGTCGCACTGTCCGACGGACTACCTGCCTCCGTCGGAGACGTCGTGTTGACCCGCAACAACGATCGTCGACTGCCCATCTCGCGCACCGACTTCGTCCGCAACGGCTACCGCTGGACGATCAACCACGTCCACGACGACGGATCCCTCGACGTCACCCATCTGCGCAGCCGCCGCCGTGTTCGTCTGCCCGCGAGCTACGTGCGTGAGCACGTCGAACTCGGCTACGCCTCCACCGCCAGCTCCGCACAAGGCATCACTGCCGACACCTCGCACACGTTGGAAGACGGCCGCAGCAGCCGCGAAGATCTCTACGTCCCGCTGACCCGAGGAAAGCGCCGCAACGACGTCTACGTCTCCACGGCGACTGATGGTGACGTCCACAAAGCGCTGCATCCGGAAGTGCTCAACCCACTCACCGCCGTCGATGCGCTGACCGGAATTCTCGCTCGATCCAGTGCACAGGTGTCGGCGACCACTGCCCAGCGGGAGCTCGACGACCCACGTGGTCGACTCGCTCACGCCGCCGCGGCGTACACCGATGCCGTCGGCTCCGCCGCCGAAGCCGTCATCGGTGCCGATGCCCTGGCGGTTATCGACGCCGGCGCCGAAACCACGTGGCCCGGGCTCACCGACTCCGCCGCCTGGCCGACACTGCGCAAACACCTCGCCACCCTCGCCGTCGACGGCCGAGACGCCGTCGCCGACCTACACACTGCGGCGCATTCACCGAAACTAAACCGCATCTACGGCGCGCTCGACACCGCCGCCGACGTTGCCGCCGTCCTGGATTGGCGACTCGACGAAACCGGCGCGCACTCCAGCGGGACCGGACCATTGCCCTGGCAACGCGGGATCCCAACAGCACTGCAACAGTCACCGACGTGGGGCGCGTATCTGTCGGCGCGCAGCGAACTCGTCACCACTCTCGCCGAGCAGGTCCGCACCGCAGCCGGTGACTGGTCGCTGTCGGACGCGCCGCTGTGGGCACGCCCGATCGTGGGCGAGCACCCCGCCCTGTTGAGCGATCTCGCTGTATGGCGAGCGGCGATGCACGTCGACGACACCGACCGACGACCGACCGGGCCGGACCGCTACGCCGTCGTCGAATCGCGCTATCAACGTCGCCTCGACGGTCGCGCCACCCGAGCGATCGGCGACCCCAACAGTGCCGCCGCGCTGTGGGCACCACTGGTCGACAAGCTCGATCCGCGGATCCGGCTCGATCCGTTCTGGCCGGTACTCGCCGACAAACTCAGCCTCGCCAAACATGCCGGAATCGACGTGCACGCCCTCGTCGGCACCTGCGTCGACGAGCGGCCCCTGCCCGACGAACTCGCGGCTGCCGCCCTGTGGTGGCGGATGTCGCGCACCCTGCAACCCGAGGTTGTCGCCGACATCGAATCCGGCGACCTCGCAGCCCGGCACCCCGACTGGCTGCCGGTGCTGCACACGGTGGTGCCGGAGTACTCCGACCGGATCATCGCCGATCCGGCGTTCGCTCGACTCGTCGCCGTCGTCGACTCCGCCGACCCCGCCGAGTGGACCCCCGCCCAGTTGCTCGCCATTGCTCATGAGGCGATCCTCGCCGCCCAAGACGACGACCCGATCCGTCCCGATCAGGTCGCCACCGCCGTGACGTGGCGAATCGAAACGCTGCTGACCGCACCTCGATTCGGCAACATGCCGCTACCGGTCGAGCCCGTCGATGTCGAGTCCGCTCCCCCGGATCCAGCGGATGCCGAGTTCGGCGTCAAGCTGCTCGACGGCGAGGCCCTCCCGGTGGGGGTTGTCATCGGCGATGACGTTTACCTCGACTCACTACTCGTCCTCGAACCACCAGTCGATGACCTCGATCCATTCGACGACGTCGTCGAGATGGACAGCGGCCAAGCACTATCGAGCTTGGCTGACGACCTCGGAGTCGACATCGCGGAATGGGCACCGTTCCCCGACGTCGAACTCCCCTACCCCGACCTGCCTATCGGCGACCGGATCAGCCAGCTCGGTGCCGATCTTGCCGCCGCCGAATACCTCGTGGCCCGACTGCGGTCGGCATTTCAAACCGGAACCAGTGAGCACGTCGTTGCGAATGAACCGATGATTCTCGACCTCGCCTACCGCGCCGACGAGCAACGGCCTTACCGGATCGAGGCGCTCGACGCGCACGAACGGTGGGTCGAAGCCGACCTCGCCGCGTCCGCCGCCGAAGACGCCGTCGCCACACTGCGCCGCGACGCCACGACCGCACGCGCTGCCGGCGACGACACCACCGCAGCCTCGATCGAACTCGACGCGAGCCTGCAAGAAATGGAAGCCCAGTACTACCGCTCGACCGCAGATTCGGCCCGTACCGACGCCGATGCCGCCCAAGTCGCACTCGAAGCGTTCGCCGGCGGACGCGGGGTTGCCACCCGCGACGACGTCGAGCAAGCACGCCTACTCGCTCAAGAACTCGACCTCGACAACGTGCACCAGGCCCGAATCGTCGCCGAGCGTATTGCGGCTCAGTTGGACCGCGCCGAAATGGCCGGTGCCCGTGAACTCGCGGCCGCCGGCACCCGCCGTGCATCCGATGCCACGTTCCGTGCCCTCGCCGTGCGGCACGAGCGCCGTGACTACGCCGCAGCGTTTGCCGCCGAGGCTGCGTCGGATCCGTTACGGATGCTGACCGACACCGAACTCGCCGCCAACGTCCACGGGCTTCGGTGCCGGCTGTCCTGCGACGACTACGACCTGATCGGCTGGAAATGGTCCGAGAGCGTGGTTGAGACGTCCGAGACCACCGCAGACAACTTGAACCGTCATGTCGCCGCAATCACAGCCGCTCGCACCGCTGCCAGCGTGGAAGCTACAGCCGAAAC
This sequence comes from Antrihabitans spumae, assembly GCF_043944905.1. Lineage (NCBI taxonomy): Bacteria > Bacillati > Actinomycetota > Actinomycetes > Mycobacteriales > Nocardiaceae > Antrihabitans > Antrihabitans spumae. The sequence continues at coordinate 95,429 of NZ_JBIMSN010000012.1, read as the reverse complement.
CGCACTCCGCGAGGCGTATGCCCGTTCTGCAGAGCTGCGTCATCGACTAGAGGAAACCCCTTCGATTCGAGTCGGCGCACGCTCCAAACTCACTGCCGAACTCGCGGCTGCAGACCGAGTCCGCGAACAGCGCCAGTACCAACACGACCAAGCGCAGGCTGCAACCGTTGCAGCGTCTAACCGGGCCGCCGACGCCGGTGCACACCCGTCGGACTGGACCCGGATCGAGGCCCAAGTCCAGAACTCAGAGGTCCAAGCCGCCGAGCGAGATGCGAGTCCAGCAGCAGAAGACGAGCGTGAACAGATGCGCGAGAAGATCAGCGCCGAACGCCGCACAGCAGCAACCAGACTCGACGCGCTTCTGGCCGAACAAGCCCGCCGCGAAGCACAAACGGCGACCGAATGTCTAATCGAAGACCGTCTACGTGAACGCGAAGGACGGGATCAAGTTCACCGCTCAACGGACGTAACGCCACCGGAGCTCGACCCCGCCCACGAACACGAGCTCGACCGGGACAACTAGTTCTTCGGCGGCTCCTACCTGAACTGCTTATCAGTAAGGACAGCAGCGCCGAATGACTATCTGTGCTGGTCGGGAGCGTTATGTACATGTAACGAACCTGTCAGTGATGGAACAGGCGGAGTCCGGTGTTTACGAGGGTGATCGCGTGTTCGCGGCGGGCGGCGACGTCGACGTTGTCACGGAAGGACAGGAACCCGTCGGATACGAGGGTCATACCGGTGAGGTTGATGCCCCAATCGCGGCGTTCCCGATCGCTGAGATGCTCGGTGATCGTCGACTCGGGGTCGTCGGCCGAGCGGGCGTTCGCGGCTGCGCGGAACTGGCGGTTCAGCCGGTCCGGTCGCTGTTCGCCCTGCGGTGTCGGGAGTGCCCCGAAATGCGGGATGTTTTCGTAGCCACCAGATCCGGCCTTGTCGCCGGCAAGGGCAGTGCAGTCGCGCGGACTGTTGACCGGCGCAGATCCCGACGGTCACGCCGTCGCGAGCATATGCGACCGAGATGGATTGGGTGTAGCGCACGGTGATCATCCCCAGCAGCCCGTCCCGGATCGTCGCCTCGCCGAGCTAGTCGCCCGATGCGCCTGTCAGGTGGTCTCTGCTGATCGGGAGAACGTCGCGGTCCTGCTCGAAGTACGACAACGAACACATCTCGCCGTTCGCGCGCCGGCGGCCGGTAGTCGGGGTTCGACCTCGAAGACGACGAACCGTCCGGACTTCTTGCGGCCCAACACTTCCGCGCAGGCTTGCACGTAGCCGGGTCGCGATGATGCCGTCGGGAACGACACCGGCGAGGACGGACGCCTCGCAAATCGGTGTACAGATATGGAAGAGTTGACTAAGGTTGTATAGTAACAGCATGGTTGATGAAGAATTTATGCGTGTGTCGGAGGCGGCGACCTACTTGGGGATATCCGCGCAGACCCTCCGCCGGTGGGACAGGGACGGCACCTTGAAGGCCGTGCGACGGCCCGGCAGCGACTATCGCTTCTATCGGCGCGCCGACCTGGAGCCGTTCCGACTGGTCTACCGACGCGCCGAGGAGGCTGCCGCTGCGGACGGGAACACCAGCGTGTTCGCGACCGCCAACGCGGACATCGAGGCCAATGCTGCGCTGCGCGACCCGCAACGCGCTGCACATCGCGCAGTGCGCGAGCACTTCGCTGCCGACGCTGGTCCGGCGATCGTGCAGATCCCCGTCGGTTGCGGGAAGACCGGCATCATGGCCACGCTGCCCTTCGGAATCGCGAAGGGCAGGGTATTGGTGATCACTCCGAACCTCACGATTCGCAAAGGCGTCGCCGACGCCGTCGATATCACCAGCCCACAATGCTTCTGGACGAAATGCCGGGTGATCTCTGACTTCACCGCCGGCCCCTGGATGGCGTTGCTCGACGGAGTCAACGCGAACATCCACGACGCGATCGAGAGCGACTTCGTGGTCTGCAACATTCAGCAGCTAGCCAGTCAGGCCGACCGTTGGCTGCCCCAATTCCCGGAAGACTTCTTCGACATGATCCTCGTCGACGAGGGGCATCATGCCGCCGCCGAAAGCTGGCAGAAGGTGTTCCGCCGATTTCCCAACGCAAAGGTCGTCAGCCTGACAGCAACACCGTTTCGGTCCGACCAGCAGCAACTTCACGGCGAGATCGTCTACCGCTACCCGTTCACCCGAGCGATGATCAACGGCTACATCAAGCAGATCCACTCCCGCAACGTTGCTCCTTCGGAGCTCTACTTCACCTACCGCGACGATATCCGCCGCCATACTCTCGATGAAGTCCTCGAGCTTCGGGAACAGGCGTGGTTTCGCCGCGGTGTCGCCCTGAGCCCAGAGTGCAACCGCCACATCGTCGAAGCCAGCATCCAGCAGTGCGACCGCATGCGGGCAGAGACAGGCATCCAGCACCAGATCATCGCCGCGGCATGCTCGGTCGACCACGCGCGACAAGTCGCCAGCATCTACACCGAATGCGGTTACCGAGCCGCTGAAATCCACTCCGACATGGCAGACGACGACCAGGACGCCGTCATCGAGAGGCTGAGGCAGGGCCAGCTCGACTGCATAGTTCAGGTCCAGATGCTCGGCGAGGGCTTCGACCATCCCCGCCTGAGTGTCGCGGCGATCTTCAGACCGTTCCGAAGTCTTGCGCCCTACGTCCAGTTCGTCGGCAGAGTCATGCGTGTCGTCCAGGAGTCCGCTCCGGATCACCCCGACAACCAGGGACACATCGTGTCTCACGTCGGACTCAACAACGACGCTCGCTGGACAGAATTCCGGGAACTCGATCTCGACGACCAAGCCTTGATCCGCACCTGGGTCGACGGGAACACCGACGACGACCCCAAGGGCAGAGAAAGCGAGCCACGCCCCCGCCGATTCGACGAGGGCATGCTCGTCGACAACGAAATACTCACCAGTTTTGTCGAACACACATACCTCGACCCGACGGACGACCGGGTGCTCGACGAGTTGCTCTCCCGCGAGATCGCGCCCGCGATCACCGTTGGCGATCTCGTCGGACGCGAGCAGTTACGCGAGCGGCTACTCGCCAAGCAGGTAGCGGCACCAGTTCCGGCTTCGATACCGGTTTCCCCGCAGCGGCAACGCCAATCGACCAAGACACGGGTCAACGAGCGTGCGAAATCCGTCGCCAATCGTGTCCTGACGGAACTGAAGCTGCCGCATCGCGGGCATCAGCTCATGGCCGTGACTCCCGGCCAGCGCCAATACAACTCGGCGATCGTGATACGCCGCATCAACACCGCGATCAACCACGTGGCCGGCGAAGCGAAGGCGAGCCGTGGACAGTGGTCACTCGAACAAATGACCACCATCTTCGAGCGCCTCGACGAGATCGGCGACTCCGTCCGCGACGCGTTGAGAGATCAACTCAGCAAGAAGAAGTGACGCGGATTATCCGAGTCCCCGGTTCGACAGGAGATCGACATGCCCACCAAAGCGGTTCTGCGCCACATCAGCATCGAAACCCCGCGCACCAACCATCAACGAAAATGCTCAGCCCACCAGAGAGGGAAGAAGGCTCACCACATCCTCAAGGGCGACACCCACCTGGTCATCGTCGAAGGCGACGACAAAATCAGATACTGCCGCGAGGCGGCGACAGAAATCCTCGACCAAGCCCAGCGCGACCTCGACGCCCTGCGGCTGCAGCTTGATCGGACGGCACCCGCTAGTGCGTGACACAGTTACAGATATCACTGTCTTCCACAAGGGCTATCCAGTAATGACAGCACATGACTCAGAGAGATTCGCACCGTGCTTCCCCTACAGATAAAAGCGTTCGGCGCGACGTGAACTTCAGTAAGTCCGCATTCGACGGTTGGTCGCAACCTCGACGAATGGCTGCGTGTGGCGACCTATGTCCGACGCCTCGTGGATCCAAACCGCATCACCACCGGTGCCGTCATCCGCCCGGCGCAGCCACATTGCCCAATTCTGGACCGTAGTACCCCATTTCGACGGGTACACAACACCATGAGGGCGGGACCCGTCGCTGAGCACCACAGACTCGCGTAGCCACGTGGCGATTCCAGTTGTCAGCTGCTTCATGTCCTCCGACGAGCTCGTCAACTCGCTCAACGTCAACCGATCCACCCCGCATGTGGTCAACAACATCTGCAATTGCTCCTCGACGGCCGAGATGCTGCCGGCCCCGGTTACGTCGACAAACCAGCCGTTCCCAGGCAACACCAGCTCGTACAGGTTTCGAGCCTCCCGCCATCCCTTCGAGATCGAACGCGGTGCCATCGCGCCGCACAATGGCAGCTCACGCTGAATCTGCGAGTCGAAGGTCAAATCGTCGGAGTCTTCGACGTCGTCGAACAGATCACTCATCGCAACGGCAGGCGGATCCGGGGTGATGTATTCGAGTACTTCGACAAATGCACCCTCCGCCGTCGAGCTGCCGTAGATGGTGCGTCCTGGAGTATCCCAACGCGACCACGTGACAGGATTCGCGGTCTTGACGCGGGGCGGGGGTTGAAGTGGACCGAACTGAGTTTGTGCGACGCGGAACATTCGACGCCCGCTACTGGGTACCAAATTCAGACCTGTGGTGGCGCACACGGCATCGACGCCATAGGTCTGAGCAGTCACCTCGGGCCTCCCCCTTATACCGAACGATCAGTATAAGGAGCAGGCCCGACAGCGCTGTGCACTCACACGTGCTCAGGCGTAATACTCACCCGAGACGAATGCGGCCGCAGCGCGATAGACAGCGGGGATTTTGGAATCGCGAATGAACTCTGCTGGCGTGTGTCCATCGAGCCGCGGATTCGCAGCGATCATCCACGACCGGGCAACCTGGTCGTTCTCGGCGTCCTCGATCGATACGAAAACTGAATGCGCTGCCTTCAACCGAGTGACCCGCTCGTCGGACGGTGTCGCATGTGTTGCCGAGCCCGGAGGCGCCGCCCACCGCGCAGGCATCGCTCGGCTTCGCGAGTTCGCGATGTAGGCCGTCAAGGTTCGCCCCAGTCGCTCCAGCAGGTACTCGGCAACTTTATGGGTCGGCATACGAGCCGTGTCATCACACGCTTTCGTCAAGACATCCATGACGAGTCACCTCCCTTCAAGGTCGACAAATAGGCAACACTGTTACCGCTGGGCATATGAGCGAGGTTACACAAATATCGTACTAATATCGCCAAATGTGACAAATACTGTACTCGAAAACGTCGAATACGGCATGCACACGAGGTGTTCAATGTTCGACGATCTACTGGTTGACGCTGTAGAACATAGAAAATCTCAGTACACGTCGAGTTCGTCCGAACCCGCGAAAAAGCCGTGACCGGCGCTGTTGGTGCAGCGCAGTCCGGACGCGCGCGATTCGCACACGATCGTCGCGGCGGGATCGTCGAAGCTGGTTCGAATGGCGATACGCGAGTGCATCGGCAGTTCGGCATCGTCGAATGTTCCGTCCGGTCCAGGCCCGAGTGGCATGTTGAACATCTTGTCCAGTGTCCGGCACATGGTGGCTAGTTTCCCTGTATGAGGTTGTCGGGTTTACTTATTCAGGTCCGAATAGTCTGATTTGCCCGATTGCCACTTCGTCGTGGCCTTCTGTGTCGGTCCCCTCCTCGCTCGGTCTCCCGAATGAGGTAGTTCTGCCTCCCCAATGGGTCCCAACGGACCGATTTTCGGCTTGGGGCCAGGCCGTTCAGGCCTCCAACGAAGGTCAGGACGTGCGTGTCCGCCGGAATCGTGAGCTGATTCCGGTGCGGGGCGGGGAAGTTATCGATCGGGCCGGACTGTGGTGCGGCGGTTGTTCGCGCGTGCCGAGCGACGCCCGGTTGCCGGATGTCGGTCTCGATGAGGAGTCGGTGGTGGCGGTTCGCCGAGCAACGCACCCCAAGGGTCGAGACGTTCACGTTTGGCGTGCCAGTCCCGCAAGATCAATAGGTTCATTGCGGCCAAGGCGAATCCGAGCATGAGGCTGTAGCGGGTGAGCCCGAATCCGCGAATACCGCCACGGGTGAGATGCAGACGATTGGCCTTCAGATCACTGAACACCGATTCGATTCCGACGCGGCGGTGGTAGCTGTCGGCCCACGCAATGGTGCCGTGTTGAAACGGCATGCGGGTGTTGGGTTCGTCGGTGTCGTACAGGGTCACAGTGATCGCGCACCCGCAGGTCTTGCCGTCGGTGCAGTACACCGTCGGTTTGCGGAAATCCTCCCGCATCGACCGCGGCGCCCTGGGGCTGCGAATCTTCGGGTGGGTCACAGCCGGGCCGCGGAAGCGGTGTCGCCCGTCGGGTTGCCGCACACCGTGCGGGGTGAACGCGTACGCGGCACGCAACTGATGCAACCGCTCGATCCGCTCGCGCTCTTCTGTGCGCATATTGTCCCGCACTGTCGGGTCACTGCTCAGCGGTGCGATATAGACAAGACCTTCCGGAAGGCAGGTTGTGTACAGGGTGCCGTCGATCCACTGGGTGCCGGCGACGGGTCCGGGCCGGCGACCGCGTTGTTGTTCGTGCAGATCGAAGACGGTCGTGTAGCCGGCGCGCCAGAGCGGGATCGTGAAATGCGATGCGGTGGTGTAGTTGTAGGCGCGGTCAGCCATCAGCTCCCGCGGTGCGGGGGTGTCGCCGAGCGCGACGACTGCCCGCCAACCGCAGTCGCCCTTGTGGGTGCCTGCAGGGGCGAGTACGGCGGATCGGGCGACGTGTGGGACCTGGAGATGTCCGGGAGCGGACGCGGGTTCGACGGCGACGTCGGTGATGACATGAGCGTCGTATCCGCAGAAGAATTCGGTTTCGTCTTGCGACGCGCTGCGCCAGCCGACGCGAGCATCGAGGTCACAGGTGTAGATGTACCGGCCGTCCGGACCCTTCGGTGCGTCGGGCAGCGGGTGCTGCGACTGGTTCTGCGGCGGTGGCGCGTCGGGATCGGAATCCATTGCCGGTCGACGGAAGCGCAACCTACCCCACGTCGGGATATCGGTGGAATCGAGAGCGAAAGCGCCAGTCGGTGGCTGCGTCCACAAGGACGCATCGAGCAAGGCTTGGGCGAACCGTTCAGCGTCCCAGTCCGGGTAGGCGGCGCTTTCGCAGGCACGGCGAACATGTTCGAAGGCGTCGGTGATCATTTTGTAGGTGATCGGCGTGTGTGGGTCGAGTCCGACGTCGTGGCGTTGGGAGGGGGTCCAGCCTCGGACGGTGTTGGTGATCTGCGTCTGATGCATCAGCGTCGACTTGAACATCGCATGGACGAGATAGGCGGCGAGGAATGCGTCGGCGTTCAACACGCGGTGTGCGCCGCGGCGTTGCTCGAGCACGCGCCGAGCGAACGGTCGGGCGGTGCAGTGGTCGAGCACAGCAAGCACGCGCCGCCATTGCCACGGCTCGGTTCGGTTCACCTCGTCGGTTACGACGTGCAACGGATGCAGTGGGTCGGTCATGGTGGGACCGCCCGGCCGATCAGGTCCAATTCGGTTCGTGTCGGGCGGTGACCGGCGTCGGCCACGTAGGGAAGAAGTCCACGGATCTGTTCGATGTCGATGTAGCCGGCCAACCGCAGAAAGGTCGGCATCGGCACCGCGGACAGCACCGCAACAGCCCACGTCGCCCGCAACCGCGCCACAGTCACCGGCTGCAACCGCTCCGGAATCTCACAGCGGTGCAACAGATGTGCCACGAACTCGACCCGGGTAAGCGGCTGCGGCCGGAACAGGGACTCGCCCCCCGCACGCCGCGCCAGCTCGGCCAGCAGCGGTGAATACCGGTCGAGCACCGGCACGGTCCGCAAACGCTCCCCAGCGGTTACCGTCACCAGCAGATGCGGGTTACGAACCGTCACGTCACTACCCAGGACCCGGATCATTTCCGAGGACCGCAACCCGGCCCCCAGCCCGAGCACGACAGCAGTACCCAGAGCTCGCGTCCGCACCGAGGTGCGTTGCATGCCAACACATTCCAGCAGCCACCGCGCCTGGGCGTCGGTGTAAGGAACTGGACCGTTGCGGCCATCGAGCGGCTCGCGGCGCGGCTCCCACGGAGCCCGGCGGGTGACCCGACGCGACACGGTACTCAACGTCGCCCGTCGCGTAGCCCGCGACGCCTGCGCCAACCCCGGGGTGGTGACCGCGTACCGGTTCACCGTTGCCGGGTCGAAAATCTGCTCCACATCCAACGGCAGTCCTTGATCGACCGCCCACGACACCAGCGCGGCTACTATCCCGATCCGGCCCGCCGATACCTTCGCCCGTTCAGACGCCGGATAGGCCTCGTAGATGACCGACCGCACGAACGGCCCTATCTGCGACCACTTTTCGGCCGGCATCTGCGGGGTGTAGCGCGCGAGGATCTCCTCCGCGGTGCGGGCAGCCATCACGACCCTCGTCCGACGAGGCTGCGCCACCCGGGCGAACCGATCTCCGATGCGGGGAGGTAGGCGACCAGGTCGGAAAAGGCTTTGCCACTGACGATTCCGGCCGCGGCGAACACCTCGGGCACCGAGAGATCGGTCAGCACCGACGCCAACCATGTCGATCGCAATCGCGCCACCGTCAGATGCGGCACATCTCGCGGCATGTCGAACGAACCCACCAAGGCCGCAGCCTGATCACGGCCGTGCCGTCGTGACACCACCAGCGGCTCAGCGCCTGCTGCCGCGCACACCCGCCGCAACGGTCGAACGCAGTCGTGACGCACCGGCACCACCCGCACCGGTACGCCGAGCCGCACCGCAGTGGTCGACGCGATCTCGACCACGTCGGCGGCCCCGACGGTGAACAACTCTCCCGACCGGGCGCCGGCACCGAGAGTCAGCGCGAGAACGGCCGTCATCGCATGACGGCGAAACAGACTGCGCTGCCGATGCGCAACGTCCCAGAACCGTGCCACATCCTCAGCGGTGTAGGGCGGGGACAGTGGTCCGCGAGGGGAGCTGTCCAGCGGCGGTGGCCACGGCGCCGACGTCGTCACCGTGCGGGCGATTCGCCGCAGCCGGGATATCTCCGCTGAGCGTGAGGTGGCGACCAGTGGCCGCATCCCGGTGAGCCGATACCGCTCCAACACATCCGGACTCAACACCGTCTCGGCCTCGAGCACCATTGCTTGCTCGACCGCCCACGCGGCGAATCGCGACAGCGCTTTCAGTGACGCCGTGGCCTGTGTCGCCAACACCGGCTGCGACGCCAGCGTGGTTGTCCGCACCCACGGCCCGATCGCTCGCCATGCTTCATCGTCGATGCTTCGTGGGCAAAAGGAGCTGATACGCAACATGATCGAGTCGGGATCGTCACCACCACGCGCATACGCCGACACGACCACATCACCCGTCTTTCACGCTGAAAAGGCTGGTGTGGAACGGGAAAACGGGAGTATTCTCATGAGTGCAGATCTCCTCCTGCACAGACGTCAGCGACTGCGGATTCCTGGCGATCGACCTGAAAGACACCGACGGCAATCGGTGTCTTTCGACATTTCAGGGGGTATCTACTGGATTGGGCCACCACCTGTGGACATCGGCTATCGAGGCGATCGTCGTACGCGTCCAACGATCCAACTGCCGCACCCGCAAGGGGGCACGGTTCGATTGTGGTGACCGATTAATGATCATCCTAAATCCGCAGCCCGGCAGACGGAACCCTTGAAACGACAGCCCGGAACACAAGCCGTCGATGCGGCCCGCCTGGACAACCTCAGGCCCCTTCGCGATCGCCAGACGTTCTAAGCTCGCGCACAAACAAGTTCAGTCGTTTCGCTTGTGCATCCGTTCGGTGAGGTGTGCGGCCGGAGGTTTCGAGAACGATCTCAAGGGCGATAGCGAAGGGGCGCTGCCGGCCTCGGAAAAACTTTGGGGTCGCAACCGATGGATCGCCCATACACAGCGGCGCGTCGTGGAGTTGCGGACCGTCGCTTCCCGGGCCCTCACGCGATAACCTTGACCGGTCGACGCGCGACGCGATCGCCGTCAGCCGTACGCCTCAACCCGCGTACGTTTCCGATAGAGGTGGCGCCGACCTCTCGCCGACGCCACCTACGAAATCACCACGACTTCCACCGCAGCCCGCAACACCGTGGTGAACCGAAGCACATCGGCTTACTAACAGGTCACGTCGCAAGCCACTTTGTGCAAGCGGCGCTTGCACAAACGAGAAACCACAGGTCAGTTGGGGGTTGACCGGGCCGGCCGATCGTTAAAAACGATAGCTGGCACGCCACGTACGGCGGCAGAATTCGGGCGTCCGAGGACGGGTTGCGCGCGAGCCTGGGCCAATTTGTGCAGCGCCCGCTGCACAAATACCTCCAAAGGTCACGACCCTAGGCATCCTCGATAAGTCGCCCTCAGCTCCACGAGCCGACCGAGCACCCTGAACGCTCACACGCACGCGACTGAGTCACTTCGTCCGTACGATCTTCACTACCCCGCAGACGTCACCTCGCGATGCTTCAGATGCCGGGCCCGAACTTGTGCAACAGCGTTGCACAATTGCCCATTCGTGGTGATGGGTGCTGCAGAAACGTATGCCCAGCAATCCCCGACAGGGTGTCCAACTGCCGGCACGACGGTTGTTTGCCTTGAATCGACTGGTGCACAACCTCGCTCGCTTCACCACGTCGCCGTCTGCCAGGGGTTCCGGTAGTAACGGCGCAGAAAACAACGGATATTGCGTTGCGGCGCCAGGTAATTGACCTGTCCAAGTGTTCAGGATCGCCGAAGGGGCGAACGGTGATTTCAGCGTCGGTCGGCTCCGGGACCGAGCAGGCTGGTGATTGCGCGCATGGCTGCTGGTGAGGGCTTGAAGTAGCGGCGCAGGCTGTCGGGTTTGCGGTGCCGGGATTTGGCCATGAGTTCGAGCAGGCTCGCTCCGGCTTCGCCGAGGTGGGTAAGGCTGGAGTGTCGGATTTCGTGCAGGTCCCACCCTGTGCCTGGCCCGTGGGTGGCGGTGGCGGTGGCGTTGTCGAGCAGGGCGCGGGCTTGGCCGTAGGACAGCCGCGCCAGCCCGGTGTCGGGGCAGATGTCGCGGTCGGTGACGGCCGTGCCGGGGCCGGGTCGGCGGTGGGTGAGGAACAGTGGTCCGCGGGTTCGGCCGGTGATCAATCTCGGCAGCAGCCTGGCGGTGCCCGCGTCCCAGTACACGAGCTCGAGTTGGTGTTCGGCGTGGGTCGCGCCGCGGCGGCGGGTGCGAGGTTTCGCGCCTTTGGCTTTCACCGGGGCACAGCGGCCCGCCGAGTCGAGTTCTTCGATGTTGATCTGGAGCAGTTCATCTGTGCGGGCGCAGGTTTCATACAGCATCCGCCACAGCGTCTTCTCCCGTAGGTCGATGTCGCGGCGGGCGATGAGCCGGTCGATCGCGGTGCGGGAATGCACCGGGGTGTTCGAGTCCGGTGGTGTGGAGCGTTTCACCCAGACCGCGACCTTGGGGGCGGGGTATCCGTGTTCGCGGCACCACACGAGCCAGGAGGCGACGGCGGCGCGGCGGGCGTTCCAGGTGTTGACCGCCGACTCACCCCACAGGGTTTCCAGGGTCTCGCCGATCTCGTCGTCGGCGACGTCGGCGAGGGGCCGGTCCTCGCCGAGGACAGCAGTTGTCTTGTCGAGGGCGATGGTGTAGGCGCGGCGGGTGTTCGGTGAACGAATCGAGTCGAGGAAGGCGTCCGCGGCGGCGCGCAGGGTGATCGCGATCTTCACCATGGGTGACCTCCAATCGGCTAGCCACAGATAACGGGGCCGCTTCGCGCACCGCCGGAGTGTTGTTCCCGCAGGCCGGATCTCAGGATGCCACAGATAACAGGCCGTTATCCGTGGGTTGGTCGTGTTGGGATGGCTGTGTTGAGCGCGGTCCAGATCTGCTCGTAGGTGGGCAGATCGAGTCGGCAGCAGGTGACCAGTTGTGGCGGTTGGCCGGTGGCGACGTCGCGGCCGGCGATGACCAATGTCGGGGAGGGGTACTCGCCTTCGAGTTCTTCGACCTGTACCGGGATCAGGGTGTCGTGCAGACAAGCGGTGAGGGTGTCGCGCACGCGCTCGACGAGCGGGCAGTCGGGAACGTGCAGCAGTTGGACGCGCACGGCGGGTGGGGTTGTCGGGTTCATGGGGTGGGGTCCTGCACCCGCTCGCGTCGGTGAGCTGTGCCCGCTCGACGGGGTCTGCCCTGCGCTATCGGCCGGATCAGTGGCCCCAGGAAATCGGGCATGCCGTTGTGGCGCAGGATCTCGGTCAGGCTCGCCTGGGGGGCTGTCGGTCATCGGCTCGGCCCCTTCCGTCCGCCGGATCGCCGCGTCGATCCGGGTATGGAGTTCGCGTCGATGGAACTGCTCCAGAACACACAGCGTGTAGGCAGCACGGTCCACCGTCTCCGGTGGGCGGCCTTCCCGGTAGATCAGCCGGGACCAGCCGCCGGTGATCAGGTCGTGGTCGACCCGACGGGCATCCAGATACGTCGCGGGCAGCTTCGACTTTGTCGTCAGCAGATCGGCTAGGGTCGTCATCGCCTTCAGCACCGGGGCACCGTCGGCGGTGGCACCGAACTCGATGGTCCGCATCATCAGCGGAAGGAACGGGCGCACCGTGGCCAGTCGCCCGGCCAGCTCCTCCAAACGTCGACCGTTCAACTCGGCGTCACCGGCCGGGACCAACTCGTCGATCACCGCGACAGCCGCCCGCAGCTCGCTCTTGGTGACCCCGTTCTCGATCAGATCCCACACCAACTCCAAGCTGATGTCCGGTTCCACCTCGCTCATCTCCAGCATCACCTTCACCGCGGCCGCGAGCTTGCCGGCATTGCGCGACACCCGCGGATACCGGCGTAGCTTCTCGTCTTTGGATTCGCGTTCGGCCTTGGACAACAACTCCGTGGTCATCACCAGGTCGAACAACTCCAAAGCGTCGTCGGTCGCCCGCGCCGCCAATGCCAGCACGGTAGCGACCAACACAGCCAGGCGGTGCTCACGCGACATCCGCCGCAGCAGGGTCGTCTTGCCCGCAATGCCGTGCATCGCCAACCCCAGCAACCGGCGCGGCGGGACCGTCGACACGTCCAGCGAACCGGCCCCCACCGCGACCAGGTCCGCCACCCGGTTCAACGCGGCGACCATGCCCTTCGACGACGTTCGGAACAGGCCCTTACGCAGCCGATCCAGCTCGTTGACCCGCTGCTTGCCCGCGTCGGGCACATCCAACAGCCCTAGCAACGCACCCGAAGTCTGCGGCGTCAGCGGTGATGTCAACTGCTGCCACAACCGCTGATCCGCGGACTCACGACCGGTGGCGACCATCCTTTCCAAGGTCGTGACGCCTGCGGGAAGCAGCGCCTGGCGACCGCGAAGCCAGGCCATCGCGCCGGAGAAGATCGCCTTCGGCCCCTCGCCGGTCATCCAGGCTTGATCAGAAATCCAGGCCGTCAGCTCGGACTCGACCTCGGCAAACGGTGTCAGGCCGTACTCACGCTGGATCTCCCAGGCATGCTCAAGTTTTGTTTTCTCCCGGTCGGTGTAGCGCTTCACGCAGGTCGGGTCTTCGATTCCCAGCTGCCCGGCGAGGTAGCCCACCAGCTCGGGCGGCACGTCCAGCGGATCAGGAAGGAACATGCCGAGATGCCGCGCCGCCACGACTTGAAGAGCGAAGCCCAATCGGTTGTAATCGCGGCGCCTGGCCGCGATCAGCCGCCGATCCTCGTCGTCCAGGTGGAAGAACCGTTCCAACTCGACCCGCGAGTACGCACCGAACCGGCCGTAGCTGCCCCCGTCGTTCACGCTCGATATGAAATCACCGGCAGGCCCAGCACCGCTCGCTATTCAGTCGTTAGCGCCGGATCCCGGGCGTCTGTCCCTCAACCCCCTATTAAATCCCAGCCTATGATGAAATAGGCAAAGTGCAAGCCACGCTTCCCGAGGGATATTTCTTATTTACGGTCGTGCACTTCCTAAGTCGCGGCGGCGGAAGGCGACTATCCCTATGACGGTGATAACGCCTGCCGCTAACAGCAAAGCTAGCAAAGGCGCTAGTATCAGGTCAGCTGAGGGCAATGCTGGTGTGTGACTGAACGGCGAGACACCGCGAAAGCTACCAGGTAAACTTAAAGCCTCACCTAATGGCCCGGTGAGCATAGCGAGCGCATATACCGACCACGCCAGGACTCCTGACCACTTTGAAGTGAGACCAATGAGCATTACGACTGCTCCCGCTATAACCAAAGTCGCTGGGACATGCACCAACGCAGCGGCGGCTAATGTGGCAACTCGACCCGGCGTATCACCGGCGGCAAGGCCATAGGCGATGCCCATGCCGGTACCCAAGAATAAGAAGATAATTACGCTACCCGCAACGACGATAACCACGTGGCTCATCAGCCAGCCTAGCCGCGCAGTGGCGGTAGCCATCAGCGGCTCCAGTCTGCCTTCTGCTTCTTCGGACCGAAGCACCATCAATGCTTGAACCGCGTATGCGCTGATGATGGCTCCCATCAGCGCCAGGATGGCGGCAAAAAAGACGTTCGTAAAATCTTCGCCGGTGGCACCGAGCTTGGCAAACAATTCTGCTACTTGTGAATTTTGCAACCCGCCGACTTGTCTACCCAGCGACCCGAAAACCGCGCCAAATACCAACATCGCGGCTAGCCATGCCACTAACGTTCCCCGCTGCAGCCGCCAGGCCAGGCCGATTGGCCGTAGAAGGTAGTGGGCAGCCGTAGCCGCGCTTTTGCGGGCTGGGAGCAATCCTAACCCCACATCCCGCCGCGCGACTAGCGCAAAAGCAGCAGTTGTTGCGACTATAAACAGTCCTACTGGGATCGCCAGAACCCACCAATTGTTCTGGTCGTACGGACGCATTTGCTGAGCTCAACCGATTGGTGACAGCCACGAGGGCCAGGCGCTGGAAATAGTAGCTCCGTCAGCCCGCACCGTGCCCAACGCGTCTCCCACACCGCGCAGCAAATAAGTCACCCCTAGAATGCTTACCGCCAATCCGCTGGCGGTGCGAGTACTTTCAAACATCTGTGCGGCGACAGCCGCAATGGCAGCGTAGGCTATACCTACAGCTCCGATCCCGATCCCGGCCGCCAACGAGCCCTCAAGCGGCAAGTTTTTGGCTATTAAAACCAGACTTACCAGTCCGGCTAGCAGGATATTCGCTGCCACCGCCACAATCAGAGCGGCAATCAGCCCCGCATAGCGGCTGACAACGCCTGAGCCGACCAGTTCCGCCCGCCCGGTTTCCTCGTTCTGCCGGGTGTGGCGGATAACGGCCAGGATACTCATCAATGCGGCAAAAATACCCCAAAAGACCGTGCCTTCCGATAATGCCAGCCCACCGGGGCTTATGGCGGGCGCGGCCCCGCGAATAATCAACAATCCAGGGCTATTAGCTATCAGCGTGGCAGCTATTTGCCGTTCGGCTGCGGTAGGGTATTCGCTTAGCATCGTGCTCGCCATACCCAGAGTTATCAGTGCAATACCCACAATCCAGACCAAGAGTTTGACACGGTCGCGTCTCAAGGCCACCAAAGTAAGTCGCCAGGTGCCGGTAAGCGTGCTCATTATCGTACTGCCTTTTTATTCTGGTCTTTTATATCTGTGACTTTGTAGTAGCGCAAAAATAGTTCTTCGAGCGTCGGCGGGTGACTGGTGACGCTGCGGATATTGAGTTTGCTCAGCACATCAAAAGCAGCGTCCAGGCTTGGTGGGTCAACTTCGAAGTGGGCTTGCCGTCCCTTGATAACAAGGTTGCGGATGCCTGATAATTTTTGTAAACCGGTAATTGGCTGTTCAGTCTCGACTATGACCGTGGTATGGTGCAGGCCCTGCAATTCCGCGAGTGTGCCACTCTCGATGGTCTCGCCGTGGCTGATGATTGTTACCCGGTCGCACAACGACTCAACTTCAGCCAGAATATGGCTGGATAGCAGGACGGTCTTACCAGCGCTCTTTAGTTCGCGAATACATTCTTGAAACACTGCCTCCATAAGAGGATCTAATCCTGATGTCGGTTCGTCCAATATATAAAGCTCGACATCAGAAGTGAGAGCGGCTACCAGCGCCACTTTCTGCCTGTTACCCTTTGAGTAGGTACGAAATTTCTTGGACGGGTCAAGGTCGAAACGGTCAAGCAGCTGCTTGCGGCGCTGTTTATCCAGTCCGCCGCGCAGCGAGCCAAGAATATCGATCGCTTCGCCGCCGGAAAGGTTTGGCCACAGGTTGACCTCACCCGGCACATAGGCCAAGCGGCGATGCAGCTCCACAGCGTCGCGCCAGGGGTCCCCGCCCATCATGCGCACCTCACCAGCCGACTTACGCATCAAGCCAAGCAAAATGCGGATAGTCGTGGATTTGCCCGAACCGTTGGGCCCCAAAAATCCATGTACTTCGCCAGTCTTGACAGTTAAATCAAGCTGGTTGAGGGCGCGGAAGCTGCCGAAATTCTTAATTAGTTTTGAGACAATAATCGCATCAGCCACTTTTGGTGTCCGAATCGTTTGTATTGGTTTCTGCTTCTATGTCCATTTTAATACCCCTTTTTACTTATCCCTAGCCTAGTGGTCCGCGTTTGAAGTTGTTGGGCGGTTGGCTTTCTTGAGGATTTGATCGGCGGTTTTGGTCCAGACGAATGGGTGGGCGCGTGGGTTCCAACCGTTGATGAACTGCCGGATCGCGGTGGTGAGCTCTTTGACGTTTCGGAATGTGCCGCGGTGGGATTGCCTGGCGTTCGATGATGCCGAACCACACCTCGACCAGGTTCATCCAGGACGCCGACGTCGGGGTGAAATGCACACGGATCCGGGGGTTTTCGGCCAACCAGTCGCGGATCTCCTGCTTCTTGTGCGCCGCGTAGTTGTCCATCACGAGGTGTAGTTGCTGTTTGGGGTAAGCGCGTGCAACGTGTTTGAGGAACGACAGGAATTCCTGGTGCCGGTGCCGCGGCTTGCACACGCCTGTGACTCTGCCGGTCGCGATCTCCAATGCCGCGAACAGCGTGGTCGTGCCGTGGCGAACATAGTCGTGGGTCTGCCGCTCGGGGATCCCGATCTGCATCGGCAACGTCGGGGCCGTGCGGTCCAACGCCTGGATCTGAGATTCTCGTCGCAGCACAAGACGATCGCGTTCTCCGGTGGCCTCGAGGGTCGCGTTCAATCACCCGGTGCTGTGACTCTTGCGATGCAAGTGGTTGCTCAAGCATGAAGGTTGCCCCTGTCGAGAATCATCCGGCTACCTCCGTACGGAAATCTCATGACATCGACGTCGGCACATACCCCGTCATCACCGGATGCAATGCAACTACCAAGTGCGCTATCATCGTCACATGACGATTGATAGCGATAAGTGCCTGGCAGCGCCGGGCACCGGTACGAACCTGGATGCGGCGGTGGCGTTGTTCCACAGCCTCTCCGACGGCACCCGGCTGGCGATCGTGCGCCGACTCGCCGCCGGGGAGGCGAGGGTGGCGGACCTGGTCGGTGAACAAAACTTGGCGCAGTCGACGGTGTCGGCGCACGTGGCGTGCCTGCGGGACTGCGGTCTGGTGCAGGGCCGCCCGCAAGGCCGGCAGGTGTTCTACTCCCTGACCTGGCCCGAGCTGCTGGACCTGCTGGCCTCGGCGGAAACCCTGCTCGCTGCCACCGGAAATGCGGTGGCGCTGTGCCCGAACTACGGCACCGACACCGCCGAGGGGGTGCGGGCATGAGCGACGCGTGCGGCTGCGGCCACGACGAGCCCCGCCCCGAGGGCGAGGAGGAACGCGAGCCGGAAAAACTGTGGCAGATCACTGAGATCCGGGCCGCCGCGGTCGCCGGTGTGCTGCTGGCGGTCGGTCTGATCGTCGAGTGGACCGGCGGTCCCCGCCTGGTCGCGTTGACGGTGTTCTCGCTCGCACTATTCGTCGCCGGCTACACCTTCGTCCCGTCCACCCTCAAACGCCTGGTACAGGGCAAAATCGGGGTCGGCACCCTGATGACGATCGCCGCGGTCGGCGCCGTGCTCCTCGGCAAGGTCGAGGAAGCCGCCATGCTGGCGTTCCTCTTCGCGATCAGCGAAGGCCTCGAGGAGTACTCGGTCACCCGCACCCGCCGCGGCCTGCGCGCGCTGCTGTCCCTGGTCCCGGCCACCGCCACCGTGATCCGCGACGGCCGCGAACAGACGGTCCCCCCGGCCGAACTGCGCCTGGGCGAGATGATGATCGTCAAGCCAGGCGAGCGGATCGCCACCGACGGCACCATCGCGACCGGCCGGACCGCCTTGGACGTCTCGGCGATCACCGGCGAGTCCGTGCCGGTCGAGGCCGGGCCGGGCGACGAGGTGTTCGCCGGCTCGATCAACGGCACCGGCGTCCTCGAGATCACCGTCACCGCCGATGCCCAGGACAACTCCCTGGCCAAGATCGTGCGGATCGTCGAGGCCGAACAATCCCGCAAGGGTGAGGCCCAACGCCTGGCCGACAAAGTCGCCAAACCGCTGGTCCCGGCGATCCTGGTCATCGCCGCGGTCATCGCCGCAGTCGGCAGCCTGCTCGGGGAACCGCGTGTGTGGATCGAACGCGCCCTCGTCGTCCTCGTCGCCGCCTCGCCGTGCGCGCTGGCGATCGCCGTGCCGGTGACCGTGTTCGCCGCCGTCGGTGCCGCCAGCAAGCTCGGTGTCCTGGTCAAGGGCGGCGCCGCCCTCGAAGCACTCGGTCGGATCCGCGGCATCGCCCTGGACAAGACCGGCACCCTGACCCGCAACCGGCCCACCGTCATCGACATCGCCACCACCGCGGGGGCCACCCGCGACGAGGTCCTCGCGGTGGCCGCGGCCCTGGAAGCGCGCAGCGAGCACCCCCTCGCGAAGGCGATCCTCGCCGCCGTCGACGACTACGCCCCGGCCGAGAACGTCGAGGCCGTCACCAGTGCCGGCCTCACCGGATACCTCGACGGACGTGCGGTGCGGTTGGGGCGCCCGGGCTGGATCGAGCCCGGACCCCTCGCCGCCGACGTGGAACGGATGCAGCAGGCCGGGGCCACCGCGGTGCTCATCGAGCGCGACGGCGTGGTGATCGGGGCGGTCGCGGTCCGCGACGAACTGCGGCCCGAAGCGGCCGAAGTGGTGGCCGGGCTGCGCCGCGACGGTTACCACGTCGCGATGCTCACCGGCGACAACGAACGCACCGCCCGCGCACTCGCGGCCGACGTCGGGATCGACGAGGTCCACGCCGACCTGCGCCCGGAGGACAAGGCCCGCATCATCGGCGAGTTGCGCACCACGCGGCCGACGGCGATGGTCGGCGACGGCGTCAACGACGCCCCCGCCCTGGCCACCGCCGACCTCGGCATCGCGATGGGCGCGATGGGCACCGACGTGGCCATCGAAACCGCCGACGTCGCCCTCATGGGTGAGGACCTGCGCCACCTGCCGCAGGCCCTGGCACACGCCCGCCGCTCACGAGCGATCATGTTGCAGAACGTCGGACTGTCGCTCGCGATCATCACCGTCCTGATGCCACTGGCCCTGTTCGGTGTCCTCGGCCTCGCCGCCGTGGTCCTCGTGCACGAGGTCGCCGAGATTGTGGTGATCGCCAACGGTGTCCGGGCCGGCCGCGCCCAGCCCCTGACCACCGGGTCGGTACGGGCCCTGAAGACGGAGAAGCTCGAGGCCCGCGCATGATCGAGACAGCGACCGCTCGATCGACCCGCGCGGGACGGTCGCGGTGGGTTCTTGTCGCCGTCGCCGTCGCGCTCGCAGCGGGTGCACTGCTGGTCGAACCTGTCGCGCGCCGGGAACTGTCCGGGGGTCGCAGTGTTGACCTGGGATTGCTGCAACTGCGGTTGGCGTACAACAGCGGTGTCGCGTTCAGCCTCGGCGACCAGTTGCCGACGTGGATCGTCCTCGCGGTCACCGCCACCATCACCCTCGGTGTCGGCGTCTACGCGTGGCGCACCGTCCCCGCCAGTTCGCTGGTGGGGGTGGTGGGCTTTTCGGCGATCTTCGCGGGAGCGGCCGCCAACGTGATCGACCGCGCCGTCGACGGGAAGGTCACCGACTACTTCCACACCGGCTGGTGGCCTACCTTCAACCTCGCCGACACCTACCTCACCTGCGGTGTCGTGCTGGTGATCGCATCGATGGTCTGGGATTCGATCCGAACTCCTACTGAATCGGCGCCTACCGCCAGGGAGAGTGCGGCATGACCGCCATGCCGGACCGCATTCGATCCGCCTACACCGCGGAGATGACCGCCGCCCGCGACACCACGGCCGACAATGCGCGGTGGGTGCACCTCGAACGGGCGCACATCCTGTCCCAGCCCTACCCCTGGCCGCATACCCGCAACCACGTCGCCATGCTCGCACTCGCTCTGCGCCAACACGACCGCCGCGAGGCCCTCGGGCAGATCGTGCGGATCGTCGTCGCCGCACCCGGATCCCTGGTCGGCCACTACCCGGAGGGTAACACCGGCCGCACCCGCGCGGGGCTGACGACCCCGATGCCGCTCCCGTCCGACCTCGCGGCCCTCACCGGGCGAGCGGACCCCACCCGGTGAACGTGCAGTTGACCTCCGCCGCGGGGTACCTCCGGTGATCGAAACCGTCCTCGCGGCCGTAGCGATGTTCGCAGGCACCAACATCGACGACATCGTCGTACTCACCGTGCTGTTCGTGGCCTCAACCCAAGGACGGCCACACCCGTGGCAGATCGTCGCCGGCCAGTACCTCGGCTTCACCGCCATCGTGGTGATCAGCGTGATCGCCGCCCTCGGGTTGGTCATCGTCCCCGACGAGTGGGTCGGGCTGCTCGGGCTGCTGCCACTCGCCCTCGGTATCCGTGGCCTGATCGCCGGCCGCAACGGTGACGGCGAGTCACCGGTCGTCGCCGCGGGGTTGCTCGGGGTCGCGGGCATCACCATCGCCAACGGTGCCGACAACATCTCCCTCTACACCCCCGTCTTCCGCACCCTCGCACCGCCCCAAACCGCGATCACCATCGCCGTGTTCATGGTCTGCGTCGGCATCTGGTGCGCAGCCGGGCGGCTCCTCGGCAGCCACAAGAAGGTCACCGAAACCCTCGAACGAGTCGACCACTGGCTCGTCCCCGCGGTTTTCATCGCACTCGGCGCGATCATCCTGATCGAATCCGGCGTGATCCTCCGGCTATTCGAGGCGGTGACATGACCGACCACACCTGGAGCGGCGGCGCCCTGATCCGGCCCGGAATCCTTGCGTTCACCGGGTCGATCGGGGTGACCGACACCCACGCCCATCACGCCGTTCAGGTCATGACCGCGAGCTCACCGATGACTGTCGTCGATCGGCGCGGTCAGCCGCACCGTGGCACCCATGTCATCGTCCCCGCCGACACCCCACACCGGATCCAGACCGCGTCGCGAGGATTCCGACATGATGTTGAGAATCTGTCGCCGACACGAACCTGAGAAACCGCAGGTCGGGCGAGCGCTCCACCGCCATGTTCCGTGAATTCCTACAGTGGTGGTGGTCGAATCAGGCGCCGGTGCAGCCGTATCCCAGACACCGTGCTGTCTGGATCGCGAGAGGTGTGAATGTGCTGGATTGATGCGACCCGTGGCGGTGGACCCCCGTCGGTGGGCCGTCAGATCGGCAACACCACGTTGGAGACCAATTCGTTGCGTAGCCACCCGACGAACAGTTCCCACGCGCCGGTGAGCAGGGCGATACCGACCGCGATGAGCATGATGCCGCCCAGGATCTGGATGGTTCGGGTGTTGCGGCGCAGCCACCCCACCCCGCGGACGGCGGTGGCCGACTCGAAAGCGAGCACCACGAAGGGCAGTCCGAGCCCGAGACAGTAGGCGACGATCAGGACGACACCTCGTGCGGCGGTCGCGCCGTCGGTCCCGGCGGCGACCGAGATCACCCCGGCCAGGGTGGGGCCAAGGCACGGTGTCCAACCCAAACCGAAGACCGCCCCCAACAGCGGGGCACCGGCCAGCGACGATATGCGGCGCGGCGCAAAACGGGTGTCGCGCTGCAGCGCCGGGATCAGGCCGACGAACGCCAAGCCCATCACGATGGTGATCACGCCGCCGATCCGTTGCAGCAGCTCGCGGTTGAGCGTGAGGACACCGATCACGCCGAACACCGACGCGGTCGCCGCGACGAACACGACGGTGAATCCGGCGACGAACAGGACGGCGGCACCGGTCACCCGCCATCGTCCAGCGGTCCGGACCCGGGTGCCGACCGCCGCGGTGACGTCCGGGGTTTCGGCGCCGGAGATGCCGGCAAGATATGACAAATAGCCCGGGACCAGCGGCACCACGCACGGTGAGGCGAACGACACCATCCCGGCCAGGAAACAAGCACCCAGCGCGAGCAGCAACGGCCCGCTCGCCGCGAGCGTCTGAAAGCTGTCACCGACCTGTGCAAGAACGGTCATCGTTCGGCAGCCACGCGTTCGATGACGGGCTGCAGATCTTCGGTGAGCAACGCGCGCATGAATACCGCGGCCACACGGTGCTGGCGGTCCAGCACCAGCGTGGACGGGATGACGCTGGTGGGAAAGTTGCCACCCAACGCGATCAGTGTCCGCATGGGCGGGTCGTAGATCGAGGGATAGGAGACGCGGTGGTCCCTGACGAAGTCCTGTGCCTTGTCTTTCTGCCGGTCCCGGACGTTGATCCCGAGAAATTGGACACCCAGGTGTTTGGTGGCTTCGTAGGCGCGTTCGAGATCGTCGGCCTCGGACCGGCACGGCGCGCACCACTGGCCCCAGAGATTGATCACGACAACCTGGCCCGTGTAGTCCGACAGCGAAACGATCTTGCTGGCGTCCATGAGATCGGGGCCGGACAAAGCGCCCACCGCCCCTCGTGCTTGTGGCGGGTCGTAGAGGATGTCGATCTGTCCGCCGGGCGCGACGAAGTCGAAACTGCCGCCCGAGGCAACCGCGTCGGTCCCGGATGCGCATCCGGTGCCGGCGACCATCGCCGCGAGAAGCACAACGAGCAACGCGATCACCGGCGCACGCCTTGCGGGCGGGTGGCTGCGGCGAGGAACGGAGGTCGGAGCGGTCATCGGGTCAACTCCTGGACGGCAGCACGGATTTGGGCGGGGTCGTCGAAAACCAGCGGTGCGGTGATCCGGTCGACGGAACCGTCACGCTGAACGAGGAAACTCAGCGGCAGCACCGGCGGCGCCGCGAGCGCCTGCTGCGCGGCGCCGGTATCGGTGTAGGACGGATACCGCGCCCCCAGTTCGGCCAACAGCGCGAGCGCCGCGGTGGGGGCGTCGCGCACGTTGAGTCCGACGACACGAATCGCGCCCGGTTCGCGGGCATACGAGTCGAGCACGGGAATCTCGGCCCGGCACGGGCCGCACCAGGACGCCCAGAGATTGATCAGTGTTGGTTCCCCGTGCAGCGCGGCACCGAAGTCGATGTCGGCGCCCGATCCCAGGCACCGCACCATGACAGCCCGGAGTGCACCCTCGTCGACCGAGTCCGTGGGCGGATGCGGGCAGGGTGCTGCTGTCCCGGTGCCGGTGTCGGACCCGGTCGATGCGGAGCTGTCGACTCCGGCAGGCCCGCTCCCGAGGCCCTCGGTAGCGGTGCGCGACGCGGTCGTCGGCGATCCCGATCGGGGCCACAACGCCACGATCAACGTGACGATCACGACCAGAACGAAGACGAGCCACCGGGTTCTGACCTGCATCGGACCTTCTTCCGTGTGTGATGGAGCGGCGGGTGGGTGGTCGTCGGATCGCCGCGTCCGGGTTCGAACGGGCGGGGGTCCGACGTCGGTCACGCACCGTTCAGGGCACGAGAGTCGCTGTGTAACCGAGCTTTTCGATCGCCGCGAGGATGTCGGCGGGGGTGGTGGTGTGGGTGTCGAGTTCGATGGTGCTGCGGCCCTTCTTCATTGTTGTCCGGGTGCGGTGGACGCCGGGCAGGTCATCGAGGGTGTCGTCGATGAGCAGTGCGCAGCTGCCGCAGTGCATGCCCTCGATGCGGAATTCGTGGGTGGTGGTGGCCATTTCGGGATGTTTGTCCTTTCAGGCGATGGTGATGATGCCGGAGTACATGCCCATGCCGCAGGTGTAGTCGAGCCGGCCGGGTTGCAGCGCGCCGAGGTCGACGCGGGTTTCACCCGTGACGGGCAGGACTTGTTCGATGCCACGGTCGGGGATGACGAGGTATCGGATGCAGCCGGAGGCGTTGTCGGACTTGATCACCAGTGTGGTGGGTATTCCGGCTGCGGCGTGGATGGTGTGGGGGCTGTATGAGCCGGTGCGGGCGGTGATCGTGACGGTTTGAGTTCCGTCGACGACGGTGGCGGCCGTGGTGCCGGGTGCCGGTGCTGCCGATCCGAGAGTTCCGGTGATCCGGCTGGCTGCGAGGGGGGATCCGGCGAGTTCGAGTCCGCCGTTGAGGGTGTAGAGGCCCATGGCGAGCACGATCAGACCTGTGACCAGGGCGAGCCTGCCGCGCCATGCGGTCGCGGCGAGGCGGGCGGCATATCCGAGAACCGCGAACAGTGGTCCGGTGCCGAGCACGAAGACGGCCATGATCGCCGCTCCCTGCACCGGTGAGCCGGAGGCGAGTGCGAGGGCGGCGACCGACAGGGTTACCCCGCAGGGGATGAGGATGGTGGCCAGGCCGAGCAGTGCGGGCGCGAGGGCAGCCCGGGAGCGGGCCTGGCTGCGGACCAGCCGCATCCACGAGGTGGGTGGTTCGATCACGATCCGGCGGAAGCCGGGGACGCCGAGCTGGGCGAGTGCGAATGTCACGATGAGCAGCCCGGCGCCGATCTGCAGCCAGGTGCGCATCCCGAGGGAGAGTTGGACGGCGCCACCGACTGCTCCGAGCAGGGCACCGAACAGTGTGTGGGACACGAGTTTGCCGGCGAGGAATCCACCGACCGGGGTGAGGTCGTCGGCCAATCGGGTCGACCACCGAACGGGTGCGGCCGAGACACCGCTGCCGTTCCCGGTCCGGGACGTGACCGCGGCCGTTGTCTTAGCTGTGGTGCGCTGGCGGCTGATCAAGCCGGTGAGCAGTCCGCCCTGCACGGCAGCACACGAGATGCCACCGGCGAACAGGCCGGTGGTGAGGATGGCGAGGAGATTCACGACAGCTCCTGAAAAAGCAAGGTGGACAGAGGAAGACGCACGGAAACCACCGACCGGCCGCGCGGCGCGGATCGGTCGACGGTGCCGTTGTTCTCTATGTCCGGAGCACGCAGAGCTGTGCGAGAGTGGGTGCCCGTGGTAGGGCGGCATGGGCCGCGCGGCTGGGTCCGGCCCGGATGGGGCACCCCACGGCGACTGAGGTTCGCCGCAGGCGCAGCGTCGACGCCGCCAACCAGGTGAGGACGGCGACCAGGCAGGCGGCGAGGACTCCGCCGAGAGCCATCGGTTCACCAGCCGCATCGGCGGCGGCCTTCACGATATGAAATGCGCCGGTGACCAGATCCGCGTCGTCACTGGCGTCGGTGTCGGCCGGGGCGGAGTACATGACCGACTGCGGCATCGACCCAGGCAACGACATCGCCGGCATGCCGTCCCGGCACTGCAGGCCCTGCGCCAGCGCGAGCCCGGCGAGCACCGCCAACACCGCGAGCAGTCGCGCGGATATGCCGCGCGAGGGCGAGGTGGCGGTCACCGCGCCGATACTACTGACCAGCTACGTCGCAATGTCGTAGAAGGTGGCAACTCCCGCGTCCGGGCTTGACCTTCCCCGGCGCTGGAAGGTCCATCCTGTGGGGCGACATCACCGGTCCAGGGCCCGTTGGTCCTGCGGCGCCGGGTTCGTGATCCACCGAAAGGCCCGCCCTTGCCGTTCCAGGTACAGCCACTGTCGTTGCATTGCCATGCGCCGTTGACCGCCCGCGCGCACGTCTGTTTCGGGATCAGCCCGTTCAATAGTTTCTTCACCACCGAGCGGATCGCCAGGCCTGGCGCGCTGGGGCTTGGCCGCCGCGCATTTCTTCGTGCCGGACCTACCGGCGGCCTACACGCTCCTGGTCGGTGATGCGGGGCCATGTCAGTGTCGTTCCTCGTCTGCGGTGATGCCGGGTCGGCCGGGGCACTTTCTCCTATCGAGGTTCGAGGTTCAGCCCGGCCTGGTGCGACAGGATGGGCGTTGGATGTCCTGCGGTGCTGGTGGTGCAGGCTCCGCTGGGGCGGAAGGGTTCGGCGAGTTGGGCGAAGTAGCCGGTGGGGTAGTCGGGTTTGGCGGCCATGCCGAGGTCGGCGCTGGTGAAGGCGCGGGCGGGGTCGTAGGAGTAGGTGCGCAGCAGGTGGTCCCAGAGCAGGGTAACAGCCCGAAGTTGACATCGCCGATGCCGGCCCATTTGAGGTGGTGGAACCGGTGGGCCTGGTTGAGTGCGAGCACGTTGCGGAGCGGGCCGACGCGGTAGTCGACGTTGGAGTGCTGCAGCAGCAGCTGCAGGGCGACGGCGAGAGCCAGGGCGTAGGCGACGGGGGTGGGCAGCCCGAGCAGGATGAGCGGCAATCCTGTTGCCGAGCCGACGATTTCGTGTGGCACCCCGGCGGGGATGAGTGCGGCGGTGTCGCGGCGCGGCATCGATGAGTTCGATCTCGCCGTCGGTGGCGAGCACCAGTTGCGTGGCGGCGTGGCGGTGGCGGTGCGCGGACCCGATCCGGCCGGTATAGATCAGCATCCCGGGACGCAGCGCCACCCTCCCCTGCCACATGCCGGTCAACCCCTCGTATCCGCGGGCGAGCGTGTCGAACGGACCGGTCGTTCCGGTCGCAGATTCAGCAACGCCAATGTGACTGCGCCGCAGGTGATGTAGATACTCGTGGTCGGGCCGACGGACATGCTCGCATCATCCGCTTGACGATTTACGCCACGACGGCGTATAGCGCTGGATCGCCACTAACAAGAGCGCAGCGATTGCCAAAACGGTGACGACCCCGTGAATCATCGGGGTCCACCGCGTGGCCGGCGTGAGTTCGTCGTTGAGTTCAATGCGGCTGATTAGATAGTCGGCGGTGAAGAAGGCTGTCTCATCGACAACCCGGCCGTCCGGCGTGATGATGGCGCTGACACCGGTGGTGCCTGCCACCACGACCGGCCGTCGGTGCTCGAGGGCGCGAATCTTCGCGAACGCGAGAAACTGCCGACTCATAGTTTCGTTGAAGGTGGCGTTGTTGGTCGGGATGACCAACACCTGGGCGCCGTTACGAACCGATTCACGAGGAGCACGGTCGAAAACCGCCTCCCAACAGGTGGCGACTCCGACGGCGACGTCGGCGGCTTCGACGACACCGGAGCCGGTACCGGGAACGAAGAAGCCGGCGCGCTCCGCATAATCGGAGAAGAGCTGGAAGAACCCTCTCCACGGTAGATATTCACCGAACGGTTGCAGGATCTTCTTGTCGTGTCGGGCTCCGGGTCCGTCCTCGGGTGACCAGAGAATCATGGTGTTCGAGGTGGATCTGGGGTCGGTGCTTTGTGGTGGGTTGCTCAGGACGGCGCCAATCAGAATGGGTGCGTTGATTGCCCGTGCAGCAGTGTCGATTTGTTGCGCTGCATCGTTGTTGATCAATGGGTCGATGTCGGAGGAGTTTTCCGGCCACACCACCAGATCGGGTTGGGGCGCGCGACTGGCGCGAACGTCGTCGGCGAGACGCAGAGTCTGCTGAACGTGGTTGTCCAGCACGGCGCGCCGCTGTGCGTTGAAGTCCAGGCCGAGGCGCGGCACGTTGCCCTGCACCGCCGCAACCACCAGAGTCTGCTTCTCACGATCCGAACGCCAGGGCTCCCAGGCGAGTCCGGTGAGGGCCGCCAGACACAGTGCCGTTGACAGCGCGACTACCGCGCTGCGTCGTCGGTGTCGACCCGGACCAACGAGCACCGCCGTGACGGTGAAACCGATCAGCGTCGTGGTGAACGAGATCAGGGAAGGTCCTCCCCAGGGTGCCAGTTGCGCCAGCGGCCCGCTGGATTGGCCGAAAGCCAGTACACCCCAAGGGAATCCGCCGAAGGGCACGGTGCTCTTCAACAGTTCCACAGCGACCCACCAGGTGGCCCACCACATCGGCCAACCCCGTTGATCGCGCAGTGCCACGGCGGCGGCACCGAACAGTGCAGTAAACGCCGCGCACAGAGTGCTCAAAGCCAACCACGGAACGATGCCGACCAGAGCACCGGTCCACGGCAACAGGGGCAGGTAAAACGCCACGCCGAAGACGAAGCCAAAGCCCAGGCCGCCGAGCACTGTGGTGTTGCTGTGGGCCAGGACCCAGCCCAGCAGTGCGAGTCCGGCGAAAGCGGCGGGCCACCAGTCTGTCGGTGGAAAGCTGCTCCACAGCAACCCGCCGCCGGCGACAACGGCGATCAGCCGACGAGAGATCAGCCGACGAGGATCGCATCGGGCGCCCGGTGAACCGGTGCCTGACGCCGCGACAGCGGTGGGGAGGGTGTCCATATTTGGCTGCTCGGCGGGTTCACCGGCTATGTTCCGGCCACTCACCCGGTGACGGCCGACAGATCCAGGCTGGTCCGTCCTGCGGCGATGGTTCCGTCGGTGGCGGCCCGCTCGCCGCGGCGCAGAATCATCACGTCGCCGATGACGAGTTCGTCGGGTGAGACGGTGAGTTCGGTTCCGCCGCGGATCACCGACGCCTTGGGTGGCACCAGCGACAACAGGGCCCGCAACCCTCGTCTGGTCTTGGCCACCGCGTAGTGCTCGAGACCTTCGGCGATGGAGAACAAGATGCCCAGCAGCGCGGCTTCGGCGAACTGGCCCAGCGCCACGGAGCCGATGGCGGCGACGGTCATCAAGGTGCCTACGCCGATGCGTCGGTGCCGCAGATTGCGCAGTGCGTCGGGTACGAACGTGGACGCAGCGATGACGACGGCGATCAGCTCGAGCACCGTCACCGTGAGCTCGGGTCCGCCGGTCCACCCGGTGATCCACGACGCCACCAGGAACACCCCCGAGACGGCGGCCCAGCGCAATTCGCCGACTTGCCAGAACTTTTCGGGTTCGCGCTCCTCGGCGTCACCTGTTCCGGGTTCGTCGTGGCCGCAGCCGCAGGCGTCGCTCATCGGGTGGTCTCCTCGGTGGTCTCGGATCCGGTGTCGGTGCCGTAGGTGGGGCACAGCGCGACGGCGTTGCCGGTGGCGGCCAGCAGGGTCTCGGCCGCGGCGAACAGATCGAGCAGTTCCGGGCGGGCCAGGGCGTAGAACACCTGACGTCCTTCGGGGCGGCCGGTGATCAGCCGGCAGTCGCGCAGGCAGGCCAGGTGCGAGGACACCGTGGACTGCGGCAGTCCCAGTGCCCGGGTCAGGTCGACCACGCGCGCCTCGCCGTGGGCGAGGTGCCGCGCGATCGCCAGCCGGGTGGGGTCGGACAGGCTGTGGAACAACGCGACCGCACCGGCGAGCTCGTCACGCACCGATTCATCGGTGGAAGGGCTTTTCATCGACATGGGCCGATGATAGCCTACGACCATGATCGATCGTAAATAGCCGATGACAGCGAGTAAGCCAGATTATTTCCCGTTCTGGGAGGACGCCATGTACACACAACCCGCTCGCCGCTGGTGGGCGCTGGGCAGCCTGCTCATCGCGGTGCTGACCGTGGGTTTCGATATCACGATCATGAACGTGGCGCTGCCCACCATCGCCACCGAATTGGCGGCGGGCACGGCCGAACTGCAGTGGATGGTCAACGCGTACGTGCTGGTCCTGGCCGGGCTGATGCTGACGTGTGGAGCACTCGGCGACCGCTACGGGCGCAAACGGCTGCTGCTGGCGGGGCTGATGCTCTTCGCCGTCTCCTCCGCTGCGGCGGCCTGGGCCGACACCGCCGCCATGGTGATCGCCGCACGGGCGGTGATGGGCGTCGGGGCCGCGATCATCCTGCCGGTGGTGTTCGCGGTCCTGCCGGTGCTGTTCGCACCGTCCGAACGCGGGCGTGCGGTATCGCTGACGGTGATGGGTGTCGGCATCGGGATCCCGCTGGGACCGATTCTGGGTGGCTGGTTACTCGACCACTTCTGGTGGGGATCGATCTTCCTGATCAACGTGCCGATGGCGGTGATCGCCGCCCTCGCCATCGCGGTGCTGCTACCCGAATCCCGGGATCCCCGACCCCGGCGGCCCGACCTGCTCGGCGCGATGCTGTCCACGACGGGTCTGCTCGGGGTGGTGTACGGACTGATCGAGGCACCGAGCCGGGGATGGCGCGATCCGCTGGTGCTAGCGACGCTGCTCGGCGGCGCAGTGGTTTTCGCGGGATTCCTCCTGTGGGAGCGGCACACTCGGGACCCGATGATCGAACTGCGACTGTTCCGGCAGCGGCAGTTCCTCGGCGGTAGTATCGCCGGGGCGCTGGTCACCTTCGGGATGCTGGGCCTGCTGTTCGTGATCCCGCAGTACCTGCAACTCGTCGGCGGCCACGACGCGCTCGGTACCGGGTTGCGGCTGCTGCCACTGATCGCCGGTCTGGTCGTCGGCGCCCCGATCGGGGAACGGGTCGCCGCAGCCGTGGGCTACCGGGTACCGGTCACCGCCGGGCTCGTGATCATCGCCGCGGCCCTGGCGGTGGGCGCGTCGACTGATGCCGGTAGCGGCTACGGATTCGTCGCCGCCTGGCTGACCGGAGCCGGATTCGGTATCGGCGTCGCGTTGTCCCCGGCTATGGACGCGGTGCTCGCCGACCTGCCCACCGAACACGCCGGCTCGGGCACCGCGATCACCATGACCCTGCGCCAGGTCGGCGGCGTCTTCGGTGTCGCGGTACTGGGAAGCGTTCTCGCCCAAGGCTACTCGGAGGGCCTCGGCACCACCGGACTGCCCGAACCCGCCGCCGGCACCGCGCGTGACTCTCTGGCCGGGGCACTCGCCCTCGCCCAGCAACTCGGGCGCCCCGCGCTCGCCGACACCGCCCGCGCCGCCTATCTGCACGGCATGACGCTGGTGCTGCTCACCACCGCCGCGGTCGCCGCGCTGTCCGCCGTCCTCGCCGCCGCGATCATCGGCCGCCGCACGGCCGCCGCGCCCGAGCAGCCACAGCGCGGGCGGTCACCGACCGGCTGAGACGACACCGACAGGCATCGAACCGATCGACAACAAAAGAAGGACTCCGACATGCGAACAACTGGTTACGCCGGGCGCGCCGAGGCCGCGGTCTCCTCTCGGACCGAGCGGCCCGCAGCCCTGCACCGCTGGGGTACCGCCATGGCCCGACATCGTCGCGGGGTGCTGACGGTGTGGGCGGCGCTGCTGGTGGCGTGCGCCCTCGCCTACCCCGCGCTCGAAAGCCGTCTCACCGGAATGGATTTCGGGGTCCAGGGCTCGGAATCGACGCAAGTCGACACCTTGATGGCCACCCACTTCCCGCAGTTCGGCGCCGAACAGGACGTGATCGTGTTCGACTCACCCGACGCCACCGCCGACAGCCCCGAATTCCGGGCCACCGTCGACCGGACCATCGTCGCGGCGCAGAAGATTCCGGGCGTGAGCGGGATCATCGACCCCTACCGCGGTCCGGGCCAGATCGCCCCCGGCGGACGGGTGGCCATCGCCCTGGTCGGTCTCGACGGCGACATGGCCCAACGCGCTGCCACCGCCGAGCACCTGCAGACGGCGATCGCCGCGACCGACACCGGCGCCCTCGCCGCCGCCGTCACCGGCTACTCCCCGGTCCAGAACGATGTCACCGCCATCCAGACCGACGACCTCAAACGCGCCGAGGCGATCGGAATCCCGGTGGCGCTGCTGCTGCTGGTCCTCGCTCTCGGCGCGCTGGTCGCGGCGCTGGTCCCGGTGGCGGTGGCGCTGGCGGGGCTGGCCCTGGCCGCCGGCGCCATGTTCGCCATGACCGCGATCACCAGCTTCGACGCGCTGACCGCGTCGATGGCCACCATGATCGGCGTCGGAGTCGGCATCGACTACGCCATGTTCATCGTCAGCCGCTTCCGCGAAGAACTCAGCCACGGTGGGGTCACCGGCCGCGACCAGCACACCGCGATCGGCGACGCCGTCGGCCGGGCACTGAACACCGCCGGCAAGACGATCATCGCCTCCGGAATCATCGTCATGATCTCCCTGTGCTCCCTGGCGATCATGGACGCCCCGATCTTCCGGGGCATCACCCTCGGCGTCGCGCTCGCCGTACTCGCCACCCTCGCCGTC
The DNA here is from genome assembly GCF_043944905.1 of Antrihabitans spumae. Taxonomy (NCBI): domain Bacteria; kingdom Bacillati; phylum Actinomycetota; class Actinomycetes; order Mycobacteriales; family Nocardiaceae; genus Antrihabitans; species Antrihabitans spumae. The sequence continues at coordinate 63,321 of NZ_JBIMSN010000012.1, read as the reverse complement.
GGCCTGACCCTGCTCCCGGCGCTGCTGGCCGCGCTCGGACCCGCGATCAACCGGGGAGCGTTGCCGCAGCGGTTCCGGCCCGCCGAAACCCTCGACCCCGACCGGCTCACCACGAGTACCTGGGCGCGCTGGGCACGCGCGGTGATGCGGCGCCCGATCTGGTTCGGCGGCCTCGCCATCGCGATCCTGTTGCTGGCATCCGCGCCGATCCTCGGCATCCGCTACGGCCTCGACATGGGCGTCGGAACCCTCGCCGACAAACCGTCCGGGCGCGCGACCGCCGCGCTCACCGCCAACTTCCCCGCCGGATCCCTCTCGCCCGTCGAAGTGTTCGCCACCGGACCCGACGACGGACCACTCGGCACCCAGGACACCGCCCGCGTTCGGCAGTACCTGACCGACATCGGCCGCGACGACCGTATCGACACGATCCTGCCACCACAATCCTCCGATGGGCGGCTACTCGCGGCGGTCGTGCCCGCTGTGGCCTTCGACTCCGCCGACGCCGACGAACTGGTCCGGGACCTGCGCACCCAGGCCGCCGACCTCGGCCGCGACAGCGGACCGACCATCCGAATCGGTGGCAGCACCGCCGAATTCGTCGACCTCGCCGAGGAGATGAACAGCAAACTCCCCCTGGTCATCGCCCTGGTGCTCGCCTCGTCACTGCTGTTCCTGCTGGTCGCCTTCCGCAGCATCGTCCTGCCGCTCAAAGCAATCCTGATGAACCTGCTCGCCACCGGTGCCGCCCTCGGCCTCACCGTCGCCGTATTCCAGTGGGGCATCGGCGAATCCGTGCTCGGCTTCACCAGCACCGGCTTCCTGCAGGTGTACCTGCCCACCGTGGTCTTCGCCATCCTGTTCGGCCTGTCGATGGACTACGAGGTCTTCCTCATCCGCCGCATGCGCGAATACTGGGACACCACCGGCGACAACGAACACGCCGTCGCCGCCGGCCTCACCCACACCGCCCGCCCCATCACCGCCGCCGCCGCGATCATGGTCGTCGTGTTCGGCAGCTTCGTCACCGCCGACGTCCTCGAACTCAAACAGATCGGCTTCGCCCTCGCCCTCGCCGTCGCCATCGACGCGATCATCGTGCGCCTGATCCTCGTCCCCGCACTGATGCGACTGTTCGGACGCTGGAACTGGTGGCTACCCGCACCCAAGCGAGCGCGACGATAAACGCCGCGCTCGTTCAGAACAAGGTGTCGCGGACCCGCAACGGCCGGTACCCGGTGGGGCCGAGCTGGGCGAGTTCGGCGTCGATGTCGACCTCGATGGCGCCGAAGAAGTTGATGTTCTCGCTGTGCGCCGGGGAGATATGGGCCAGGACCTCGTCGTCGATGCGGCGCCCGGTGCGCCGCATCTGCTCGACCGCGAGCCCGTAATACTCTGTAGTCCAAGCGATTACCGCGTTCGTGGCCAAGGTCAGACACCAGGCTTGTTCGGTCTGCCCTTCCAGATGGCGGGCCCGGATCATGCCTTCGTGGGCGTAGAGCAGGTCCCGGCGCAACGCGTGCAGGGACTCACCCTTGTTGAGCTGACGGGAGATCTTGCGCCGGTAGTCCGGGTCGGACAGGTAGCGGGCGGCATAGATAGTGCGCCGCAGCGCCCCGTACTCCTTCAACGCCGCGGCAAGGGTGTTCTGCCGACCGGACGCGGACAGCTTGCCGACCAGCAGGGACGCGGTGGCATACCCGAACTTCAGCGACCCGGCCAACCGGAGTAGGTCGTCGTAATGCTCGGCGATCAGATCCAGGTTGACCTTCCGGGTCAACAGTCCTCCCGCGTGCGGGAACGCCGATTCAAACTGGGCGCGGGGCCCGGTCCGGTAGAGGGTGATCCGGCCCAGATCGCGGATCCGCGGGGACAACTGCAATCCGAGCAGATCGAACAACCCGAAGTTCACCAGAGTCACCCCATGCGTATCGGTCGCATGCTCGGTGATCGGCAGATCCGTGGCGTTACCCAGGATTTCATCCAGAACATAATGGGCCTCACGCTTGGTCGCGACGATGACTTTCGTGCCGTAAGTGGCGTGCTGATCGGTGACATGGGTGTAGGTGGACAGGCCCTCGTTCGCGAAGTAGCGGCTCAGCGCTCGCGCGGTGACCGATTTGCCGCGGGTGGGGAACCGTTGCCCGTCCGAAGACGACAAGGTGCCCGCGCCGAACACCGTGGTCAGCGGCAGCAGCTGGTGGTAGTCGATGATCGCAATGTTGGCCGCTCGCAGTGTCTCTTCCCGCACATACCACTCCGAGGTCCAGGCCAGAATGTCGTAAGAGATACCGCAGGCGTCCGCCATGCGTGTGAGCCCGAGATTGGTGGAGTAGGCCAGCAGGACCGCGATCAGGTTGCGTTTGAGTTCTGGGGTGCGGGCGTGCTTGCCGCCGGCGTGGGTGAAGCAGTCCAGGTAGCCGGTGCGTTTGTCCAGCTCGATCAGCAACGCCACGATCGGCGCGAACGGCAGCATCTCGGTCAACTCGGCCTTGAGCGACACCGCTTCGGCGGGAACGTCTTCCGCCGACAATGGCGAAACCACCAGATCGCCAGCCTCATCGACACGGACCGGGCCATCCCCATCGGCCAGGACCGCCTCCAGCTCGCCGAGCGCGCTGTGTAGTTCGTCGGTGGCGGCGGCCAGGGCGCCGGCCGGATCAGGTGATTTGCCGACCAGACGGCAGAATTTCTCTCGTTGGGGCTGCCACTGCTCGGGGGTGAGTAGGTAGGCGGCCGGATCGGCGTACCGGCGCGAACCCGGCACGTACACATCCCCGCTGCGTAGTCCGTCGCGCAGGCCGAGCAGCACGCACAATTCCCAGTAGTGCCGGTAGGCGGTGGAATTGCCGGATTTGCGGGCCTCCTCGAGATAGCCGCGCCACTTCGTCGGGACGAACCCGGCCGGGGCCTCGTCTGGGACCTTCCGATTCCCGGTGGCGTTCAATTCCCGCAGCATGTGCACCGCGAGTAGCAACTCTGTCGCCGCGGTGCCACCGGCGAACCGCACTGCCGAGAGCACCGCCGGGGTGAACTGCCGCAAATATCCGTACGATGCATCGAATGCGGCCAGGTGTCCGTGATCGCGGGGTAGCCGCGGTTTGGCCTGCGCGATCGCCGCCCGCAGACGGTCCCATCCGATCCGGTCACCCCGGATCAGTCCGCCGATGTCCTCGTCGGGGATCTGCAAGTCGGTGACGATCACCAGCAGATCATCGAGCAGCCCTTGCCGGTCTTCGCCACCCTTGCCGCGTTCGGCTAGTTCCTGCTGCATACGTCGTTCGGCCTTGCTCAGCTTCGCCGAGATCGCCTGATCGAACAGCTGAACCACCTCATCGAGCACATCGGTGCCCGACTGCGCGAGCACGGTGAGCAGGATCGGGTAGCGGCGCTGCGGATCCCGCCTTTCGAGGGCTTGGCCGGTCAACCGTCGACCCATCGTGGCCAGGAACCGGCGCCGCTCCGCGGGCAGCACCGACATATCCAGCTCATCTGCCCCCAACCCACGCAGAAACGCCAGCTTCTCCACCTCTGCCTTCACCGCCGTCGCGGACGCTTCCACCGGGCCGGTCGCCAGCCACCGCAACCGCGACATCCCCAGCGATGCATCGTTGACCAGCAGAGCGTCCAACTCCGCGCACCGCGCCGGGGTGAACTCGTGCGCCAATCGGTCATAGGTTTCCCGCTGCGCATGCGCGCGAGCGTGCGCAACCCGGCGTACCACCGTTTCCGGTCCCGGCCGGATCACCCGCGCCGAGACCAGGTACTCACACCCGAGTCGGAACAACAGTGTCGGTGAATCGTGCTCCATCGCCCGCGCCAGCAGGAACTCGTCGAGCTCCTTCAGCTCCATCGCCCCGGCCGGCCGCCACCCCAGATACTGCGCCACCAGCCGCAGATGCTCGGTCCGGGTCTGCGCCCGCCGTCCGTACGAACGGACCTGGCCCGCATCAACTTTCAACTGATCAGCCAGCCGAGCCACCGCGACCGGCGGGGCTGCTGACACCTTGTCCGGCACGAACCCCAACCACGGTAACGCGCACAACGCGATCGCCACACCGAGGCGATCAGCCGGCCCACGCCCGCGACCCGGATCAACGAACGCCAGATCAGTCGGTGTCAACGTGAAGAACCGGAACAACTCCTCACGGCTGATCTCCGGGAACTCCCGCAGACGCTCCAACTCCTCATCCGCGAACACCCGCGTCGCCACAAACACCAACCTCCGACATGCCGTCCAACAACATCGGCAGCCAAGCACCAAACAACCACGCCCGCAGCCCGAACCGGCGAATCAACCCCGACCAGGGACTACGCCATATCTGTTGTTTTCTGCGCCGTTACTACCGGAACCCCTGCCAGGCCGCGGGCGATTCCCATAAATTGAAATTGAGGTTCCTCTAGCGCGCCGACCGGGGTTGGGGTCTCGATTTCAGTGGGATTTCGTGAGCCCACGAACGGAATACGACGCCACACCCTGTCGACGAAGTTGGAGCCGGACCTTTCCGCCCGGCCCCATCCCGTTACGTCACGCGGCTGAGACTGGCTCCCGCACCTGAGCTTTCGTAGTTTTCGGTGTCCGCATTGCGACGGCGGTGATGGCTGCACCTGCGATCGCGATCGCGGAGGCTCCGAGGAATGCCGCGGAGAAACCGTCGGTCAGCTCCACCGTGTTTCCTAGCTGGTTTGCGCCGGCGGCCGCGGCTACGGCGGTCATCGCAGCGAGGCCGACGGCAGAACCGACCTGGTAGCTCACGTTGACGATGCCGGACGCGAGGCCGCCCTCCTCGGGACGAGCTGCAGAGATCGCGGTGCCGAGTGAGGGAATGAACGCCAATGACATGCCGACCGCTGCGACCAGCGAGGCAGGCAAGACGTCGATCCAGAAGTTCCCGGTGGGCCGTACCAACGACAGCCACGCCAGACCCGCCGCGAGCACGACCAGACCGGAGACGATCATCGGTTTAGCGCCGAAGCGAACCATTGCTCGTGGCGCTACCACGATCATGCAAAGCATGATCAACACGGTCATCGGCAGCAGCGCGGCACCCGCGGGGAAGGCGCTGTAGCCAAGTACCTGCTGCAGGTACAGGTTCAGGAAGAACCACATCGGAATCCACGCCGCGCCGAGGAGTAGCTGCGCGACGTTTGCCACGGCGAGATTGGGCGCGGTGAAGATGCCCAGTCGCATCAGCGGGGTTTGCCGCTTGGCCTGGATCAGGACGAACGCTGCGAGCAATCCGGCGGCTGCGGCCAATCCGGCCCAGGTCTGACCGGACGCCCAAACGACCTCTGGTGCCCGCACGACTGCGTACACGGCAGTGCCGAGTCCTGCGGTGACCGTGATCGCGCCCAGAACATCGATCGATCCGGAGCGGGTAGGCACGTTCGGCATGACCGCGGGTATGGCCAGCAGCGCAATCACCGCGATGGGAATGTTGATGTAGAACACCCAGGGCCAGCTGATGTACTCGGTGATGACGCCGCCGAAGAACACACCCGCGGTCCCGCCCGCGGGGGCCGCTGCACCGTAAATCGAGAGTGCCTTGGTCAGCTCTTTCGGCGAGCCGCCGAACAGCATCATCAGCAAGGTGAGTGCCGACGGTGCGATGAGGGCGGCGCCGGCCCCCTGGACAGCGCGGCCGGTGAGTTCGATCGCGACGTTTCCGGCTGCACCGGCGGTGATCGATCCGATCAAGAGGATCAGCCAACCAGCGCCGAACACGCGTCGCGCACCGAACAGGTCCGACAGGCGGCCGCCGAGCAGCAGCAGTCCGCCGAAGGCGATGACGTAGGCATTGAAGACCCACGTGAGGTTCTGTTGGGTGAAGCCGAGATCGTTCTGCATTTGCGGGAGCGCGATGCCGATGATGGACGTATCCATGATGACCATGAACTGTGCGGCGGCGATCAACGCCAGAGCCCACCACTTCCGGGTGGGTGTCTGTGTGGACATGAGATCAGGTTCCTTACGTGTACGGGGTATGGGAGGACCGGGCGGACGGTGACATACCTTTCACCGCCGCCCAGTCGGGCTCGCCGCATCCTGCTCGATCACTCCTCGCAGGTGGCGAACCATATTCGGTCGGTTACACGATGCACATGTCGTCCTCCTGACCATCGGCTCCGTTGCGGACTCTTGTATACCCTAGGGGGGTATGGTAAATATTGCAATGGGTTCGAACGACGAACTCGAGCACCGCGATCCGCGAGATCTACCGCCCCGAGAAGAGGAACTCCTAATGAGCACAGCCACCGTCACCGTCGTCGGAATGACCTGCGGCCACTGCGTGTCCTCGGTACGCGAGGAGGTCGGCACCATCGACGGCGTCACGTCCGTGGACGTCGATCTCGCCAGCGGCCGGGTCGTGATCGACAGCGCCGAACCTGTCGACCGCGACGTCATCAAGGGCGCAGTCCACGAGGCCGGATACCGACTAGCCGACTGATCGTCGGTCCCCACGACCCATGTCGGCCGGACTTGATTCAGCGGGTTCGGCCGGGAAACCACCAGGAGCACATCGACCATGAACACGGCACAGAAAATTGCCGGCTTCACCGCCGGTCTCGCGGTGGTCTTCGCCGCCGCACTCGGGACCGGCGCGGTCGTCGGTCCCGCCGACAGCCCCGCCCCGGTACACACCCGCGGCATACACCCCGAGGAACTGCCCGGCGAGGCGGCAAGCCCGGATTCAGCACCTGGAGGACTGATGGTCACCGACAGCCGATACACGTTGCAGCTCGAGACACCGCAGACGCCCACGGGGACCGCCGTGTCGCTGCGATTCCGAATCGTCGACCCCGCCGGAACACCGCTGACGCGATACGCCGCGAGCCACGGCAAACAACTGCACCTCATCGTCGTGCGTCGCGACATGGTCGGCTACCAGCACGTGCACCCCGTGCTCGACTCGGCCGGAATCTGGAGTGTCCCACTGGATCTCACCCGCGCCGGAACTTATCGCGTCTTTGCCGATTTCACCCCTGAAGGCGGCGAAGGAGTCACCTTGGGCGCAGACCTTCACGTCGCCGGCACTTTCGACCCGCAACCGCTACCGGCCGCGACCGGCACCACCGAGATCGACGGCTACACCGTCACCCTGCACGGCAACCTGGTTCCGGGACAGGCGTCCAAAGTCACCTTGTCTGTCACCAAGGACGGCCGACCGGTCACCGATCTACAGCCGTATCTCGGTGCCTACGGCCATCTCGTCGCCCTGCGCAGCGCCGACCTCGCCTACCTGCATGTTCATCCCGACGGGCATCCGGGCGATGGCGTGACAGCAGCCGGTCCGACCATCGATTTCTACGCCACCGCGCCCAGCGTCGGGGACTACCGCCTGTTTCTGGACTTCCAGCACGCGGGGGTGGTGCGCACCGCCGAATTCACCCTCAGCGCCGCCGGATCCCCGGCCGAGGGCAGTCTGCAGCCCGAACCGGCCGTGGCCGGTCACGACCACTGACCGCGTACCGTCACCGTGAAAGGACCAGCCATGAATTCCGCCACCGCGTTACCCGCACAGTCCGACGAGCAGGTCGAGTTGCTGATCGGCGGGATGACCTGCGCGTCGTGCGCCAATCGGATCGAGCGCAAGCTCAACAAACTCGACGGCGTGACCGCGACGGTGAACTATGCCACCGAAAAGGCCCGCGTCACCTACCGCGGCGGCGTCTCCCCCGACCAGCTGATCGCCACGGTCGAGCAGACCGGCTACACCGCGCACCTGCCCGCCCCGAAATCGACATCACCCGACTCCGTAGACGCATCCGAGGATTCGAGTGCACCGGATCCGACCACGTCGTTGCGTCAGCGGTTGCTCGTATCGCTGATGCTGAGTGTGCCCGTGATCGCGATGGCCATGGTCCCGGCGCTGCAGTTCACCAACTGGCAGTGGATGTCGTTGACCCTGGCCGCGCCGGTCGTCGCCTGGGGGGCATGGCCGTTCCACAAGGCAGCATGGACCAACCTGCGCCACGGCACCGCCACCATGGACACGCTCGTGTCGATCGGCACCCTCGCCGCGCTGGGCTGGTCGCTGTACGCACTGTTGTGGGGCACCGCCGGGATCGCCGGCATGACCCATCCGTTCGAACTGACAATCTCGCGGACCGACGGCGCGGGAAACATTTATCTCGAGGCCGCCGCCGGGGTGACCACGTTCATCCTGGCCGGCCGCTATTTCGAAGCGCGCTCCAAACGGCGCGCGGGTGCGGCGTTGCGCGCCTTGCTCGAGCTCGGCGCCAAAGAGGTCTCGGTGCTACGTAACGGCGTCGAGGAGCGGATCAGTGTGGACCAGCTCGCGGTCGGCGACGAGTTTGTCGTCCGGCCGGGTGAGAAGATCGCCACCGACGGTGTCGTCACCGAGGGCTCCTCCGCTGTCGATGCGTCGATGCTGACCGGTGAGTCCGTACCGGTCGAGGTCGGTTCGGGCGATCAGGTGGTCGGCGCGACCGTCAACGTCGGCGGCCGACTCGTGGTGCGCGCCAACCGGATCGGGACCGACACTCAGCTCGCGCAGATGGCGAAACTCGTCGAAGACGCGCAAACCGGGAAGGCCCAGGCGCAGCGACTGGCGGACAGGATCTCCGGCATCTTCGTTCCCATCGTGATCGCACTCTCGGTGGCCACACTCGGGTTTTGGATCGGCACCGGCGGATCGATTGCCGCTGCGTTCACCGCAGCGGTCGCTGTGCTGATCATCGCCTGCCCTTGCGCACTCGGCCTGGCGACACCGACCGCACTGATGGTCGGCACCGGACGCGGCGCGCAGCTCGGGATTCTGATCAAGGGACCCGAAGTGCTCGAATCCACCCGTCGCGTCGACACCGTCGTACTCGACAAAACCGGCACCATCACCACCGGCAAGATGACACTGCTCGACGTCATCACCGCCGACGGGGAAGATCGAGACCAGGTGCTGCGGCTTGCGGGTGCGCTCGAAGACTCCTCCGAGCACCCCATCGCGCAAGCAATCGCTACGGGTGCGCGTGACCGGGTCGGTGTCCTGCCTGCTGTGGAAGATTTCGCCAACGTCGAGGGTCTCGGTGTCCACGGCGTCGTCGAGGGACACGCGGTGGTCGTCGGTCGAACACGACTGCTCGACGACTGGGCCCAGCACCTGCCCGCCGACCTCGACACCTCGCTGCGCGCCGCGGAATCCGAGGGCAAGACCGCCGTCGCGGTCGGGTGGGACGGCAAAGCCCGTGCCGTGCTGGTGGTTGCCGACGCGGTCAAAGCGACTTCCAGACAAGCGATTACGCAGCTGCGGGCGCTGGGTTTGACACCGATCATGCTCACCGGTGACAACGCGGCCGCCGCCGCGACGATCGCCGACCAGGTCGGTATCGATCATGTGATCGCCGAAGTCTTGCCTGCGGACAAGGTCGAAACCGTGAAACGGTTGCAGGCCGAGGGCAAGGTTGTGGCGATGGTCGGTGACGGGGTCAACGACGCCGCCGCACTCGCCCAAGCCGACCTCGGTTTGGCGATGGGCACCGGCACCGACGTCGCCATCGAGGCCAGTGACCTGACCCTGGTGCGCGGTGACCTGCGCGCTGCCGCCGACGCGATCCGGTTGGCACGCGCGACACTGCGCACGATCAAGGTCAACCTGTTCTGGGCCTTCGCCTACAACGTGGCAGCCATCCCTCTCGCCGCCGCGGGCCTGCTCAACCCGATGCTCGCTGGTGCAGCTATGGCGTTCTCGTCGGTGTTCGTGGTGAGCAACAGCCTGCGCCTGCGCCGATTCCGTTCCACTGCAACCGGATAATCAACCGACACCCGGAGGGAAGGACGACTACACCCTGCTGCCCTGCGACAGGAAGGCCGAACCGGTGGCGATGGTCGGTGACGGAGTCAACGATGCGCGCCGGCACTCGCCCCAGCCGACGTCGGCATCGCGATCGGCGCAGGGATCGACGTAGCGATCGCGTCGGCCGGAGTGATCCTGGCAAGCGACGTCCCGCGATCGGTCCTGTCGGTGATCGAACTCTCCCGAGCGTCGTACCGGAAGATGAAGCAAAACCTTTGGTGGGCAGCGGGATACAACCTCATCTCCGTTCCCCTCGCAGCCGGAGTGCTTGCACCGGTCGGGTCGCAGCCAACGCACAGTTGTTGCGTCGACTCGACCGCACGCCGGATATCATCACGGGCGCTGTGGGCGACGGCCGCCGGGACGCGGTATCGAGTAGCTGAACGTCGTAGGACAGGGCCGCACCCCCGAACAGAGGGTGCGGCCTTCTCCTCGACAAGTGGATCAGGTCAGCCGAGTAGCTGCCGCATCGTGTCGATCTCCTGCTGCTGAGTTTCGACGATCGTGCGAGCCATCTGCTTGGCATCGGTATTGGACCCGCCCGCGATCCCGGCGTTTGCCGAATCGACAGCGCTGATGGCACCTACAGCGGCGATCCGATCACTTGTCTTGGCGGGCAGCTCGCGGCCGCACCGCGACTTCCAGATCCGTGAAGTATCGTCGAAAGATGAGTCCGCTGATGAGGGCGACGATGATCAACGCGGCACGAATAAGTGTGGTCGTGACAGTGCTGGTTGGCATTCTCCTCATGCACTCGATTTCAGTCGAACACTCCGCGGGCGGGCACCCCCCGAATACCACTCATACCGCGAGCGACAATGCCGCGCTATTTTACCCAGCAGCGTCGGACAATCCATCTTCAGACGAAACCGATTGCGGCAGCCCGTGCCCAGTGCACTCGGGTATGCATAGTTCTCTCGTCGTGATGACGGTCACCGTTGCGCTTGCCGGTGCCCGAATGCTGCTCGGCCAGACCTCGTGGGCTCGCGGGCCCGACCGGATGCAGCGGCAGTCGATCATATGGAAGGGCCCGACCCGCCCGCAGACCACCTTGAGTCTCGAACAGCTATCGGTGTTGAGAGTGTGATGGGTAGGCCCGCCGCCAGCGTCAACAAGTCGAAACGTTGGCCGTTCGCACTGCACTAAGTCCTGCCGTTCTCCATCGGGTGGTACCGCCGACGCTGTTTCTCGGCGACGCCTCGGTGAGGAGCGGACACCGACATTTGCCGACCGCACCAGCCAGCATCTGGCCATTGCTACAGGTGTTGTTACTTCGACTTGTGCATCAACACCTTTTGTCACTGATGTGCACAACGTTGTTTACACCGTCGCCGGTCGGTACCAGCTAATCGGACCTGTCCCGGGTCCCAACGGAGACCTCGAAGGGTCGTGTTACGGACCGGGCGGACGACCTCGGAGGTCTCACCATGCGCAAGAAGTCGATGACAGAAACAGTTGCCAGGTTCTACGCCGGACGCGTCCGCGACCGGTTCACCGCCTGGCAGCCGAAACGCCGGCAACTCACGATCACAGGACCCAGTCCCACCGACAGCACGGTCACTCTACGGTGTCCCCGCATCTCGGATGCCCCAGCATGGCGCCAGCTACGGCTACAAAATCAGGCCGTCATTGAACCGTTCTGGACGTCGTCGAATACATGTTGGGAGCAGCGCCACACCGAGACAGTGTGGATCCGCGAATGTCTACACAGTCGAGCCGTCACAACGGCAGGCCACGCACTGCCCATGGTGATCGAAGTGGATGGACGGTTTGCCGGCCAGTGCAACTTCGAATGGATCGACATGCACAACGGGACCGCCGAGGTTGGGATCTGGGTGGATTCAGCGCATGGACGGTCAGGCATCGGGATCACCGCAGCCACATTGATACTCGAGCACGGCTTCGCCGAACTCGGATTGCATCGCATCTCGGCGCCGATCAGCATCACCAATGTCGCAGCCAAAAGACTGGTCACCCGCATCGGGTTGATATACGAAGGCACGATGAGCGGCTACCTCGACGTCGGTGGACGACGAACAGATCATGAATTGTGGGCGATCACCGCCGACCGATTCGCGCGTATTCGTGATGCCGAACAGCGCAACTGTCGATAGCCGGAACCCGCTCATAGTGAACACCCACACTGACGCTGTTGTGATCGAGAGGGATGTTCCCTCGACCATGTTCCTCGACCAACGTGGATTTGACCTGGGTGGTTCGACCAGATGAGCCCCCAGCTGAGTGACAGGTCGCCCGCCGGGAACCATAACCGGATCCTGGCTGGGCGGCGGCTATCGCTGCTGCAGCCCGTCCGTCGTGGCGACTCGGCTTCTTAAGCCGGAATGACGTTTGAATCACCGCCCAACTGCGCCAACTCGCCGCAGTCCGCGATAACGCGGACACCTCCGCACAGCGCCTACGCGCTGTGCTGACCGCAGCGTTACGCCCAGATCGCCCCAGACGCGAAGCCGTTGTATCCGGGCTGCCCAGCTGAGGTTCTGGATCATCTTCGGGTAGGTGGCGCGGACGAGCTCGATCACCATATCGGCCTGGGGTGTATGCAAGGCTCTCCCCTCGATGACTGGCTGAATCAGCCAGTTATTGAGCCGCAAAGTAGCAACGCCGGCACGCGCCAACGTGACCGTGAGGACCGGGCCGATCGCGATCACGACGATTAGAGTTCCCCCATCCCGCCGACGCCTAGCCGCAGCAGCAGCCGCCGGATTTGCCGACCAGCGGAAGCAAGCTACCGGCGGTCGCTTCGGGTTCGGTGGCGACGACCTCGTACCCTGCTTTCGAGATGGCTTCCGCAACAGCGGAATCCGCGTACGTGCCTGTAGTGATCACGGTTCCTGCCCGCAGATCCACATCCACAGCGGTAACACCGACGACGGAACCAACCGCGGCCTTCACCGTCGACACGCAGTGCCCGCAGGTCATTGCCTCGACTTTGTAGGTTGTGACATTCATCGACTTCTCACCCTTCTCATAACGACACGCCGAGCGCTTGTCGGTCCTCAGCTTATACCCATAGGGGGTATCGAGATAACCAGCTTGCCAGCACGAGAGGCCACGTTGACCCTTGGGGCAACGGCCGCATCCCGGTGTCCAACGACTCACCCGGAAACGGCCGTTAAGTCTCTGCCGGAATATTGCCGGGCTCGACCAGACTGATTCTGATCGGCCAAAGCTCTTGCGGGCCCCGTTCCGCAGTCGGGCTTCGGTCGCCGCCCATCGAGGGCCTCAGCGACTCGGCGGACCCATCCACGCCCACCACAACTTGAAAACATGTCGTTGCTGCTCACGCGCTCCGCCTTCCTTCATTTTGAGTGACCTCGTTGATGAGGCTGCCACGGCGGGTCGAGGGAGTCCGCCACATGCAGGTAACCCGGGACCGGCGCCGGGGACGCTGTGCTTCGTCAGCGCCACCCGCATGCTGACCAGCACCAGGACGACGCCCGTGACCGTCCAGACATCGGGGCGTTCACCCAAGACGACGAGACCGATCAGCAACCCGAAAACGGGGACGAGGAACATCCATGGGGTCAGCGCGGACAGCGGGCAACGCTGGGTCTCCACGAACCAGGCCAGCGTCGTCGCCGCGGTCGCGATCAGGCCGAGGAAGGCGAGGACGGCCACGAAGCGCAGCGTCCAGGCGATGTCCGGGACGCCTTCCACAGCGAAGGCGACTCCGGCCAGCGCTACCCCACCGAACAGGAAATGCGCCGCGCTCGCCACCACGACGTCGACGTCGCCCAGGTGGCGCACCATCAACGTTCCGGCGGTGACCGCGGCCGCGGACAGCAGTGACAGCAGCGCCCCGGATCCGCCGCCGCCGGGCACCGCGACCACCAGCAGCCCACCGAACCCCGCCACCAACGCGATCGTGGCCCGCGCCGACACCCGCTCCCCGTACAGCCACCAGGCGGGCAGCAGAATCAGCAGCGGCTGGGCGTTGGACAGCACCGCGGCGGTGCCGGTAGCCAACCCGGCGATGCCGGCGAACATGGCCGCAAACGCCAGGCTCACGTTGACCAGCCCGAGCACCCCGACCCGGCCCCAGGTGCGGGCCGACCGTGGCAGCGGCCGACGCTGAGCGGCGGCGACGGCGGCCAACGCGGCCCCGCCGAGCAAGGCCCGCAAGGCGGCAAACCACAGCGGCGGCGCGTCTCGTAGTCCCCACCGCACACCCAGGAAACAGGCACCCAGGGCGGCGGTAATCCACAGCATCCGTAGCGGTGCCGGATGGTGAGTCAAGGCGGCCGGACGGCCGCGCAGGGATGAGCCGGTCACCGGCGGACACACCGCGCCTCGCCGATGACGCCACGACATACACGCGGCGACGTCACCGGCCAGGCCATGTCAGCGTCGCTCGGCGGCGGCCACATCGGCCGGCTCGGCCGGCTGCTTGCCCAGCGGCCCCGGTGTCGCCGGAAGTGTGGGACTGGGTAGTCGGAGTCGCTTGAGGGTCAGCGCATTCACCGCTACGAGCAAGCTGGACCCGGCCATCGTGATGGCCGCGATCTCGGGGCGCAGCACCAGCCCGAACGCCGGTTCGAAGACACCGGCCGCGATCGGCAGCGCGATGGAGTTGTAACCGATCGCCCAGCCGAGATTCTGCTTCATCTTGCGGACCGTCCCCCGCCCGATCCGCAGCGCCACCGCGACATCGAGGGGATCGGAACGCATCAGCACCACATCCGCGGTTTCCACCGCGACGTCGGTGCCCGCCCCGATCGCGATCCCGAGGTCGGCCTGGGCCAGCGCCGGGGCGTCGTTGACCCCGTCACCGACCATCGCCACCCGACGCCCAGCGGCGATGAGCTCTTTGACCTTCGCCGCCTTGTCGCCGGGCAGCACGTCGGCGATCACCTCGGTGACGCCGATCTGCGCGGCGATCCGGCGCGCGGTGGCAGCGTTGTCCCCGGTGAGCATGACCACCTCGACACCAAGAGAACGCAACTCCGCAACCGCGGCGGCGGAGGTGGGTCGCACCGCATCGGCGATACCGATCACCGCGACGGCCCGGCCATCGACGGCGGCGAGCACCGAGGTCCGCCCCCCAGCGGCGAGCTCCTGCTGCCGGGCACCGAGCACGCCGAGGTCGATTTCCTCGGCGACCATCAGTCGGGTGTTGCCCACCACGACCCGGTGCCCGTCGACCGTCGCGACGGCACCTTGGCCAGCCACGTTGGTGAAGTTCCGAGCATCCAAGCGGCGCACGCCAGCGGCATCGGCGTGCTGCACGACCGCTGCGGCCAACGGATGTTCGGAATTGCGTTCGACCGCCGCGATCAGCGCCAGCGCGTCGGTCTCGGGCAACCCGTCGACGATCAGGTCGGTCACCTCCGGCGCACCCAAGGTCAAGGTGCCGGTCTTGTCCATCACCACGACGTCGATCTTTTTCGACGTTTCGATCGCGGTCGCGTTCTTGAACAACACCCCGCGACCCGCACCGAGACCGGTGCCCACCATGATCGCGGTCGGGGTGGCCAGGCCCAACGCGTCCGGGCAGGTCACCACCACCACCGTGATCGCGAACAGCAAAGCCTCGCTGACCGACCGACCGACCGACAGCCACACCACGAATGTGCCGACCCCGCCCAATAACGCGACCAGTACCAGCCAGAACGCGGCCCGGTCCGCCAGCCGCTGCCCCGGCGCCTTCGAGTTCTGCGCCTCCTGCACCAGCTTCACGACCTGCGCCAGGGCGGTGTCCGCGCCGACCCTGGTAGCCCGGACCCCGCAGGGTGCCGGTGGTGTTGATGGTGGCCCCAACCACGTCGTCGCCGGGGCCCTTGTGCACGGGCAGACTCTCCCCGGTCACGGTGGACTCGTCGACGTCGCTGTCCCCGTCTTCGACGACCCCGTCCACCGCGATCTTGGAACCGGGGCGGACCAGCAGCACGTCGCCGACGACAACCTGATCGGTGGGAATCTCCACCGGCTCACCATCGCGAAACACCATGGCCATCGGTGGCGCCAGCTTGAGCAGCGCCCGAACCGCCTCGTTGGCTCCCCCACGCGCGCGCATCTCGAAATAGTGTCCGAGCAGGACGAACGCGGTCAGGATCGTCGCCGCTTCATAGAAGACTTCACCGCCCCCGGTGACGGTGACCCCGACCGAGTACACCCAGCCGGCACCCACCGCCACCGCGACCAGCACCATCATGTCCAACGTCCGGGCCCGCAACGCGCGCACAGCCCCGGCGAAGAAGATCTGCGCCGAGTAGAAGATCACCGGCAGGCTCAAGATCAGCTGGAACACATCGTCGCGCAACCCGAACGGTGCCGCCACACCAAAGCCGAGCACATCGCGCCCGATCCGCGACCACAACGTGACCACCACGGCGAACACCACCGCCACCAGGAACCGGTTACGCATGTCACGGACCATGCCGGCCATCGACATCTCCCCATGTCCACCGTGACCCATCACCTCGGCCGGGCTCCCCATCCGATCCGTCACCGCACCGGGCGTGGCACCCACACCATGCCCCGGGTGCGCGCCATGCCCGCCGTGGTCACCGGAGGTGACACGCACTTGCGCGGCAGTGGCCGGTGCCGGTGGAGGACACAGATGGTCCGGGACGGATTCCCCCCGGCAGTGATATCCGCAGTCTCTGATCCAGCCGGCGAGGTCCTCGACCCGGGTGCGGGACGGGTCGTAGGTCACCGTTGCGGTCTGCGCCACCGGATTCGCCTGCACGCCAACCACTCCCGGCCGCCGCCCGAGAGTTGTTTCTACCGCATTCTTCTGGGTCGCCCAGTGCACACCGTCGAGCTCCAACACCACGCTGCGATCAGAGCCTGTAACCGAGGTAGCCACGCCTAACTCCTTCTACTGTCGACATGCCGATCCAGAGGTGTCCCGAGCCCGTTACCACCGGCCCCACGGGGGGCGTAAAGACTGCGGAGACACGTTCCCGGGCAAGCGCCCGCGGCCCTGAACTCTGCGCGCGCCACCGTGCCCGCGACAACGTCGTGCTGTGGCCGGGTGCGAGCTGGCGTAGCCAGGGGCTAGCGATGACGGTCATGCCGCTGTGCTGGCGATAGCTCGTCGTCCTCGGACTCATCGCGCCTGCCGCCGCCCATACCGCCCATACCGCGCATCATGAAGAACATCATCGCCATGCACGCACCCACCCACACAAATGAGAACCATCCGCCAGCATTCCCGGTGGAGAACAACAAACCGCCACCACGGCAAGGCCGACCATCAGATAAAGATGCGTCTTGTGGTTCATTACAATTCTCCTCAGCCTGTCGTCGATGGGAGCCACCGCCGTAGAAAGCAATTGTCCCCACGACAACTAGCGCGGCCATAGGGACTAAGGACCTAAGATCGCACGGCCTCTGCCACATCGGATCCGGCCACCACGGCCGCACCGCGCGGTGCAAGCGGCAATTCCATCTGACCAACCCTGGGGTACATCACGCTCGCGCAATGTTGCATGGGACGCCACCGGTCTGGAACCCGGTGGACAGACAACCAGTGCAGCGCTCGATGGTTGGTGATCGGTCACGCATCCCCGCTGTTTCAGCCCGCTCATTGCAGTGCGCTGCCGGCTTGCCACTGGTCCCAGGGCACGCTCCAGTCACCGTTCTGCCACTGTTGCAACGGAGCTCCACCGGTATTGCGCACTTCCACGACGTCACCGGGACGGGAGAACTCGTAGAACCATTGGGCGTTGGCGGGGCTGAGGTTCAGACACCCGTGCGAGACGTTGGTATTTCCCTGGGCCCAGATTGTGTCCGCAAGTTCGTGCAGATAGATCCCGTCGTTGCTGATGCGGGTGGCGTAGTTGATCGTTTCCTTGTATCCGAGACGGGAATTCACTGGCAGACCGTACGTCGAGGAATCCATGATGACCGGGTTCGCCTTGTCCAGGACGGTGTAGATGCCGGGCTGGGTCCAGAACGACAGGGTCTGCCCGTTGACGATCTCGGTTCCGCCCATGCCCATCGACGTCGGCATGGTGCGCACGACCTCACCATTGTTGGTCACGGTCACTTGTTTGGTGGTGTCGTCGGCGACGGAGATGTGCGCGTCTCCGATGGTGAACGAGGTCATCGCGTCTTCCTGCCCGAACAGACCCTCACCCAACTCGACGCCGTACACGTCCGCCCGCACCGTGACGGTAGTGCCGGGGGCGTAGTAGCTTTGCGGACGCCAATGCACGTTCTGGGCATCGGCCCAGTACCACGATCCCTCCACAGCCGGTGTTGTATCGACCCTCAGTTGCCTCTCGGCCGCGGCGCGGTCGGTGATCGGTTCGTCGAAATGAGTGACGACCACGATTCCGACACCGTAGGTCGCACCATCGACGAGGAGATTGCCGCCGCTGGTGACATGGGACGGTGTGGTCTGGTTGTCCGGCGTCACAGTCGAAAACGAGGTCATCGGCTGCGAACGAGTCCCGTCGGCGCCCACCGCAGAGACCGCGATCTCATACGTCCTGCCGTACCCCAACGGCACTGCCGGTTTCCATGCCGCGCGGTCGGGAGTGAAAATGCCCTCGACAATTTTCCCCGCGTCGTTGGTCATGGTCACCGATTCCAGAGTGCCGCCGTCTATTTCGACTGCGACAGGGTCGAGCGGGTTGACCGCCGCGGCGCCGTCATCCGGTCGGACGATGACGGCCGGGGCGGGACTGTCTGGAGATTCGGGGTTGCTCGTAGAGCTTGTCGAGTCCTCAGAGCAGGCGGCTCCGATGACGACGAGGACCGCGATTGCGAGGAGGGTGAGGATCCTGCGGGATCGGTCAGTGCACATGGTTCTCCCGGTCAACGCGAAATGAAACTTGGGCGAAGCGGCGTCGGCGGGGCGGGAACCGCAGTGCTGGTTCCCGCCCCTCGACGGGGTTATCTCTGCAGCAGGCCGTTCATCGTGGCGATTTCAGTTTCTTGAGCGGCAATGATGTTGCCGGCCAAGGCTTTCGCTTCGCCGTTCTTGCCGTCCGCGAGCTCGGTCCGCGCCATCTCGATGGCACCGTTGTGGTGGTCGATCATCATCGTCAACCACGCGGTGTCGAATTCTTCACCGGTCTTTGCCGCGAGATCGGCCATCTGCTCCGGGGGCATCATCCCGCTCATACCGCCGCCGTGGTTCATACCGCCCATGTCCGACGGGGCCGGTTTACCCCACGCCGCAAGCATGCGCGTCATCTGCTCCATCTCCGGGGCCTGGGCGCCTTCGATGGCATCGGCCAGCTCGATCACCTGGGGATTGCTGGTGCGACCGTCTACCAATTTGGCCATCTCTACGGCCTGCGCGTGGTGGGGATACATCATTTGCGTGAACGTCACATCGGCGTCGTTGAATTCGGCCGAGGCCTCCGCGGTGGCGGAGGGGGCCGCCGAGGTGCCCATTCCGGCGCTGCTCGACATCTGGCCCATATCGTGGTTGCCGGCGCTGTCATCACTACAGCCGGACAGGACAAGCGCTGCAGCTGCCACGGTGGCGGAAGCGGCGAATTTGATCGTGGTGGAACGCATCAGGGAACTCCTCTAACTATCGGTGTGCGAAAAGGGTGAGGCAGGCGCGGCGACGCGCCTGGTAGGTGACCCACTCGGTGGGTCACCTGTCACACCCGCAATACCGACAGTTGCGCGAGAGTCGGAGTTGTCCACGGCGGCGCACGCCCCGAATGAATGCGAAACCAGGACGCCATGCAGTGATGGTGGTGATCGGTGGTCGAGGTGGGCGACATCGACTTGACGACAATCAGCGCGGCCGCGATCGTCAGGACCGCCAAACACAGGTGTTGCATGCCGCTGTGACTCGAGCAGTCACCCGTGCATTGGCCCGACTGCAGCGACGGAACCCCTGCGGTGGGCGCGATGGCAGCGGAGGCGTCGTGGGAATGCGCATGGCCATCGGGGACGTGCGCCGCCGACGCGACGTGTGCACGGGCGGGGTGTGCGAGCGGGAGCGAATGCATGAACAGCACACCGAAGAGCACCGCCATAACAGCGGCGGCGCGCAGCAGGTGCCTCGCCTTCACCGCCGCACCGTGCGCTTCACACCTGCGATGCTACCGATATGCGGGCACCGAGAGGCAGACGATCGCCAACGAACACACCGCGATCGCAGCTGCATCGCCCACACGACTGATCGCCATCGCCAGGTGGTTCCCGATGTACGGACCGATCAAGGCCTGGCACGGCTTCGCATGATCGGTGTGTGGAAACGCCCTGTGTCCTTGAATGTCGACACGCAAACGACAGATCGATCGGGATTGAGCGGGGTGTCAGCTCGTTCTGAGTTACCTGCTGGGGTTGGTGTGTTTCAAGTTGTTATCGAGTTTCCTGGTGCAGATGTTGCAGAAGTGCAATGATGAGCGGCGTGTCGGCTTGACTTCGAGGCCACGCACTCACGGTGATCTACCGGGCGTCACGTCCATGTAGGTCGAGGAGGAATTTGAATGCGTCGCTCACCGACCCTAAATGGCTCCACCGGCCATCGACCGAGATCGGCCGTTCAGGCTGTCGTCGGCCTCGGGATGCTCGGCGGACTGGTGGCTTTTGCGCCGGCCGTGTCGGCCGCACCCGGCGACAGCCCGGCTCGCCAGGCCCACCTGCGCGGCGAAGTGGCCGACATCCTCATCGAATCTCTGCGCGCGATCGGTTCCAGCGGCGCACTCGAAGAACTGGCCGGACCAAGCGGTCGAATCACGTCGTGCCTGGTCGACATGACCGCATCGCCATCTACGTCGCCAACCGAAGGACCGGGCGCGTTGGCCACGATCACACCGTGCATCGGCGCAGTGAACGACGTCGACCCCACCGTGCTGACTGGCCTGCTCACCAGACTCCCTGTCGGCAAACTTGTGTCGACCCTCGCCGCCGCCGAGTCGCCGCACGATCCATCGCTGGGCCACGGGCCAGATACCGACACCACGACTCCCCCACTCACGGCCGATCCTCGCGCGAGCCGCGTCATCCCCCCCGACGAATCGACATCGGAACCAGCGCAACGGACCCGGCCAGACCGCACTCGCCCGAATCCCAGCCTTCCCGGGACAGCGAAATTCGTCGCACCAACCTCGGGCGAGATCACCTCACCCTTCGGTGACGGGCGCAACCACGAGGGCATCGATATCGCCAACTCCGTAGGCACTCCGATAGTGGCGGTTGCGGACGGGAAAGTTATCAGCGCAGGACCTGCGCAGGGATTCGGGCTCTGGGTGCGAATCCGCCACGACGATGGCACCGTGACTACCTACGGGCACAACAACAACAATGGTGTCGCGGTCGGCCAACGCGTTCGCGCAGGACAGCAAATTGCGACAGTCGGAAACCGCGGAATCTCCTCCGGTCCCCACCTCCACTTCGAAGTGGCCTCGCCGACCGGCGAGAAGGTCGATCCCATCGAATGGCTGGACGAGCGCGATGCCGGCATAACGGACGCCGATACCGATTCCTGAAGTGCTGCGATGTCGGTTCCCTCGGCCGATACTGCGGCTACTCCCGATGTATGGGCGGGCGCATTCCCGCCAGAGTGACGTCCACCAACCGACGGACTGCAGCCACCGATGCCAGGGTGCCGGCAGCGGTGAGCGAGTGCAGGCAGTATCCGGCGAGCTCATCAGCCGCCACATCGCTGCGGATATCGCCTCGGGTCGAGCCGTCCGCAATCAATGCTCGGATCATGTTGCGAAGCTGTTGCTGGGCACCGACGACGTGCGCACCCCGATGCAACAGTGTCGCCAGTTCGCCTCCGCCACCGTTGGACTCGTGAGAGATGAGGGCGAACGCTTCGAGTACTGCACGTAGCTGTTCGTCGGAGTCGCCACCGCGGTCGCGCACGGTGACGAGATGTCCGAGATGGGCGGCGATCTGACGTTCGTGCCAGGCAGACAAGATCGCGTCCGCGTCGGGGAAGTATTTGTACAACGTCGCCCGCCCGATTCCGGCTTCCTCGGCGATCTGCGACATCGTCACCGAGGCCAGACCCTGGTCCGCGACCAGCGCCGCAGTGGTGTCCAGGATCGCTTCCCGCACGTCACGACGATGCGCCTCGATCGTCTCGTTCCACAGTCGCGGCATTGCGCAACTATACAGTGCGACCCTGGTGTAACGATATGTATTGACATATACAGACTGTCTCGTAAAACTGAAATAGGTAACCATCGACAAAGCAACACCGGTTCTGGATCTCGTAGCCGCGTGGCACCCCGAAGGACGGCCTGCTGTGTCCGCTCTCCCGCCAAGCTCCACACCCGATCGCCAACCCGGCACACCACGCTGGGTGAAGGTCGTCTACGTACTCTGCGCCGTCGTCACAGTCCTCATAGTTGCTCTCCTTCTCTTCGGCGGCGGAGATCACGGTCCTGGTCGCCACACCTCTCTTGGTAACGATGCCGGGCGGACGGTGCAGCCGAGTGTGGTGGACGAGCACGGGGCGGACAACGGGATCCCTCAGTCGTGATCATGACACCGCGCTTGCGCAAATTCGCCCTTGCTTCGCACGTCGCAGTTTCGGTCGGATGGCTCGGTGCGGTCGTGGCGTTTCTGGGACTCGCAATCATCGGCTTGACCAGCCAGAGCCCGCAAACAGTGCGGGGTTCCTATCTCGTGATGGAGCCCGTCGCGTTGTTCGTCCTCGTCCCGCTCGCGTTCGCATCACTACTCACCGGAATCATCGAGTCACTTGGCACCGCATGGGGTCTGATCCGGCACTACTGGGTCCTGTTCAAACTCCTGATCAACCTCGTTGCCACGGCAATCTTGCTGATGTACACGCAGACGGTCAGCGTCATGGCAGGAATAGCCGCGGATACGACCACGGATCTCGACGCAGTCCGGAACCCATCCCCCCTGGTCCACACCCTGCTTGCCCTACTCATGTTGCTGGCGGCCAATGCACTCGCAGTCTTCAAACCGCGGGGAATGACCCGATACGGGCACCTGAAGCAGTCCGACACACGGCGCAAGGCGGAGCTCTCACCTTCCATGGGGAGATTGCAACGGTAAACCGGCACCGAAGGCTGAGAGCACCCTCCCCGATTTGTTCACGTTCAGCATCGTCTGCTTACCGCGGCCGGGACCCCGATCGCCCTGATATCGCTCGATCGGCCAGGCCTTACGGTCCCGACCGTGGGCTAACACCTCGGGTGACGGACCCCACCTTTCGGCATGCCGCGCCGTAAAACGTGGACGCCGTCAACTACGTTCGACCAGGCAGAGAACAGCCTCTGATCTGCCAGTTTTGTTCACGAGCCACTGCGTTCAGGCATTCGTACGGGACGTACGACACGTCACCTGCGCCCGCAGCGCAAGCCCGGATACATGTTTCCCCACTGTTACGGTTGGGAGCACTATGGAGGTCACCGCGGTTCGTCCCATGCGTGTGCATGTGCTCGTCGCTGTGTCCGCGGTTCTGTGCTTACTCGGCCTGACCGTCCTTCAATGTGCGCTTCTTACCGGTGACGAGTCGCTGCCGCCTCACTCTCACGACCTGACAGTGACAAGTCAGACCACTCTCGGTGAGATGAGTCAATCGTCCCCGGACTCAGGTGGGCACCCCCACACACAAGATGGATCGGCGCGGGACGTTCACGAACTGCAAGCTGCCCTCCAGCGGGTCCGCACCGACAATCCACTACGACCTCTGGCGTTGGTTGCCGCCTCCGTGACAACGCTGGTCGCCGCCGTCCTGTCCCTCGTTGTATCGGCTCGCGGGCCTCCACGATCGCCCGTCCCCGCTCGCAGCGGGCGCGCGATATTGCAAGACCTCTGTATCGCCAGGTGCTGAGCATCAGCTGATCGACCACCAAGTTCGACTCTGTGGTCGGTCGAATGCTGCCTATCTCACCTGACCACTAGTACAGGGATGAACCATCATGGACATTGCGTATTCTGACGTACCCGATTCACCAACCTCAGCTCCGCACGACTCACCCGCCATCGACAGCGCACGCGATCGGGGCCCCGGCATCCTGGTCGGTGACACGCCCGTTCTTTGGGTCGGGGAACCCTTCGCCGACGCCGGCAAAGGCTTCTGGGCGAAACTCGAGGGATGCAATCCCGGTGGGATGAAAGATCGCCCCGCGCTGCACATGGTCGAGCGCGCCAAAGCGCGTGGCGAACTTGCCGCCGGGGCGATGATCATCGAATCCACCAGCGGAACCCTGGGCCTCGGGCTCGCGCTCGCCGGCACGGTCCACCAGCACCCGGTCACCCTGGTCACCGATCCTGGAATGGAACCGATCGTGCATCGGATGCTCGCCGCCTACGGCGCGAAGGTCGAACTGGTCACCGAGCCACACCCCACCGGCGGCTGGCAACAAGCCCGCTTGGACAAGGTCCGTGAACTGCTCGACGCCAATCCCGGCTCGTGGAGTCCCGACCAGTACGCAAACCCTGACAATGTCGATGCCTACCAGTCGCTGGCGGTAGAGCTGATTGCCCAACTCGGCCGTATCGACGTGCTGGTCTGCTCGGTCGGGACCGGGGGCCACTCGGCGGGAGTCGCGCGAGTCCTGCGCCAACATTTTCCCGATCTGAAATTGGTCGGCGTCGACACGATCGGATCGACCATCTTCGGGCAACCCGCGGACACGCGCATTATGCGTGGTTTGGGGTCGAGCATCTTTCCCGGCAACATCGACTATCCCGCCTTCGACGAAATTCATTGGATCGCGCCACAAGAAGCAGTCTGGTCGTGCCGAACATTGACCGCCGAATATCACGCGAGCGGCGGCTGGAGTGTGGGTGCCGTCGCGTTGGTAGCGGGATGGATTGCCCGCAGCAGCGGTGCCGGCACCAAGATCGCCGCCGTCTTCCCCGACGGTCCCCAACGATATTTCGACACCATCTACAACGACGACTTCTGCCGCGAACGCGGGCTGCTCGACACCGCTCCCCCCACCGAACCGGTCACGATCGACCATCCCACCGACCATGTCGTCCAGCAGTGGACCCGATGCGCCACTGTGGTGAATCCAGGCGAGCACCGAGCATGACCAACCTGATCACCCAATTCCGCAGCTTCGACCGACCCAGTCAAGTGCTGATGGTCAATCAATTCTCCATCAACATCGGCTTCTACATGCTGATGCCGTTCCTGGCGGGCTACCTCGCCGGACCGCTCGGGCTGGCGGCCTGGACAGTCGGACTCGTCCTCGGAATCCGGAACTTCTCCCAACAGGGCATGTTCCTGCTCGGCGGGACCCTCGCCGACCGCCTCGGATACAAACCTCTGATCATTGCCGGATGCCTGTTACGCACCGCCGGTTTCGTCCTGTTGGCAGCAGTCGACTCGCTGCCCGCGATCCTGGTGGCCTCTGCTGCCACCGGTTTCGCGGGTGCCTTGTTCAACCCCGCGGTCCGCGCCTACCTCGCCGCGGACGCCGGTCCCCGGCGGGTCGAAGCCTTCGCCGTGTTCAACGTGTTCTACCAAGCAGGAATCCTGCTGGGCCCGCTAGTGGGACTTGCGCTGACCGCGTTCGACTTTCGGGTAACGGCCCTCGTCGCTGCGGCAGTATTCGGCATCCTCACCGTGGTCCAGATCTGGGCGCTCCCAGCCCATGAAGCCGAGACCGAGACGGACCGTCCTTCAGTCCGCGAGGACTGGCGCACAGTCATGTCCAATCGACCGTTCGTGCTGTTCTCACTGGCCATGATCGGCTCCTACGTCCTCTCCTTCCAGGTCTACTTGGCCTTGCCGTTGCAGGCCGACGTCATTGCCGGAGGCGGAATGTCCGCAACCACCTTGGTCACGTCGGTCTTCGTCATCTCCGGATTGGTGGCGATCGCCGGCCAACTCCGCATCACCGCCTGGTTCGCTGCACGGTGGGGCTCGGGCCGAAGCCTGGTTATCGGCATGGCCGCGCTTTCGGTGGCATTCGTCCCACTGGTTGTCGTGCCGACCAACGACGTGTTCGGCAGTTGGGCTGGTGCGACCGCACTGCTACTGACCGCCGCACTTCTCGCAGTCGGCACCGCCGCGGTCTTCCCATTCGAAATGGATACCGTGGTCGCCCTGGCCGGCGGCAGAATCGTGGCCACCCACTACGGCTTCTACAACACGATCGTCGGAATCGGCATCCTCGCAGGCAACCTCGGTACCGGTGCGGTATTCGGAGTGGTTCACGACGCAGGACTCGACGCATTGATCTGGATCGCACTCACCGTCGTCGGATTCGGATGCGTGACCGCACTGCATCTGCTCGAGCGGACCGGCAGCCTCGATCCCCGCGCCACCAAAGTGCCTGTCACCTCGCTGGAATGAGCCCAACACCGGTTTAGCAAGCTCGCGCAGCTTCCGGCCCGTCAAAAGATCACAGGCGTTGCGGACAAACGTTCGCTCCCACACCAGACAAATCGTCTCGAAATCCAGCGACCCTCAGAATAAGGAACAGACATGACGCACTCGATCACCCGGGCCTTCATCACCGCAGGCGCCGTTGCCACGGCCCTCGCACTCTCCGCCGGCACTGCATCGGCACACCTCACAGTCGAGTCACCAGGCGCCAAGCAAGGCGCTTCGACCGTGCTCACCTTCAAAGTGTCGACCGAATCCGACACCGCCAACACAACCAAACTGTCGATCCAACTTCCAGGCTTCAAATCCGCGCGCACGGAGCCGTTACCCGGATGGACCGCTGCCGTGGAGAAGGACTCGTCCCAGCTCGTGACCTCGGTGACATGGACCGCCGACCCCGGTGCAGGTGTGGGCCCCGGCCAATTCCAGCGGTTCGTCCTGTCGGCCAGCCCCCTGCCGGAGGAGAATGAAGTTTCGTTCACCGCCGCGCAGACCTACAGCGACGGAAAGGTGGTCAATTGGGACCAGCCGACGCCCGACAGCGGCGAGGAGCCGGAATTTCCGGCACCGGTACTCACCCTCACCGAGGGCTCGGACGCCCATGCGCACGGCGACGAAACGTCCAGTGCCGCCGCCGAAGGTAGTACGACCGACACCCTCGCTCGCTGGCTCGGCGCCGGCGGACTGGCACTCGGGGCCCTCGGTGTAGCACTAGGACTGGGTGCCGCTATTCGCAGCCGACGGAAATAGCATCGTCAAAAGGGCATAGACGCGGCCCGACCGATCGCGAAGAGATAAAGCAACGCGTCCGAAGCTGCTCGCAACTTGATTGGACCACCACATCCACGCCCCGCCGCACCCAGCTGAAACACAACGAGACGAGAGAAGCGCGGTAATGCGTGAAATCAACTACCGCGGCGGCGACGGAACCCTTCTGTTCGCCGCAGCAGATGGGGCCGGTCCCGTCGTCGTACTGCTGCACGGCGGTGGCCCGGATCATCACAGTTTGCTGCCGATGGCGAACCGTCTCGCGGACCGGTTCACGGTTGTAGTCCCGGATGTGCGGGGATATGGCCGCTCGGTGTGCCGAGATCCTGGCCTGCACACGTGGAGTCGCTACGCCGAGGACGTGGCCGCCCTACTCGACCATCTCGACGTGCCGGATGCGGTGGTCGGCGGGACCGGTTTGGGCGGCACCATCGCGTTGCGCGTCGGTCTGGCCTTCCCCGCGCGAGTTCGTTCGATCGTGGTGATCAGTGCCGAGGATATCGAGGACGACGAAGCAAAATTAGCCGAAACCGCGTTGATGGACCGTTTCGCCGACCGGGTGCGAGCGGAGGGCATCGAGGCGGCGTGGGAGTTGTTCCTTCCTCACCTGCAACCACTGATCGGGAACCTGGTGCGCTCTGCGCTACCGCGCGCCGACCCGGGGAGCGTCGCCGCCGCTGCCGCCATTGGGCGTGACCGCTCGTTCCGCACGCTCGACGAGCTCAGCGCGATTGACGCTCCGGTGCTTATCGTTCCCGGCGCTGACGAGCGCCATCCGGTCGAGGTCACCGAACGCATGAGCGCCACAATCCCGAATGCGACACTCGCGCGGAACGTGTCGTTCGACGCGCTGCGGACAGCAGAGGATCTCGCCGATGCCGTGGCCCCGGAAATCCGCCGTTTCCTCGACAACTGCGGCGAGCTCTCTTGGAACTAACAACTCAGCATGGAGAAAGTTGGGCGTCCAATTGTCCTGGAGAGGATCGCAAGCAGCACACCTGCGATAACCCGCTCGAATGCCTACCGACGGCCCCGGCACCACTGATTCGGAGCAGGCGAACCGATGATGGATCCAACCACCCGATGCGGCAAAGGTTCGACCTCCGCGACCGATATGCGGGTAGCCACGAGGTGATCGTTGTTCACGCCGGTCGCGGGCAGGCCGTCGGCACAAGCGAATGGTACGAAATCACTCGGAACCCGCCGCTACCACGGCACCCGCATCGACCCACGGCGGAGGACAAGGAGCGGAGGCGTCAAAGCAATGAATCGGCGTTCACCGAAGTGTGCCCAACGGGGTGCGTACCGTGTAACCGTCCAGCGTTTAATCAGGCTTGCAACCCCCCGGCCTGGGCCAGCCGAATAGGGAAACTAGCCATGGTCGGTACTTCCGTCTGCACTTCAGACGCTGTGCGCCAGCCGACAGCGGTGTAGGGCATCGCACTGTCGCTGCCCGCATATACCGGCATAGTGCTTGTTGCGTGATGTGCGGGTGCCGTCAGGACGCAGCCGCCCATAACCGGATTGAAGTTGCATGCGACCCGGCCGGATTGGTCGACGAAGTGCGTTCCGAACGCCTGGCCGGTCTAGAAGTTCGCATCCACATCGGCCAGCGGTGTTTCCTGTCCTGCCGGCGGCGCCGTTGCCGTCGACACCGTCGGTGCAGTACCTGTGGCCGTGGGAGTGAGAGTTGCCGTTAGCGCCTGTGTGCTCGAAGCCGCGGTCTCGGCGTCGGTCGACGAGCCGCACCCGGCCAATGCGGTCATCACGCAGCCGGCGAGCAGCGCAGCTGCAGATGTGTGTCGGATCGTTCGGATCTTCATGTGGTTCCTCCCCCTAGAAGAATTTGTGGTCGAGATGAGCGTTGCATGGGCATTTCCGACGGTCTGATGTCGTGATGTCACAGGTCCGGATCTGCGCCGTAGGCAGTGTTCTTGGTGGGTCCGACATCGTTCGGATCTGTCGGTGGGTGCGCTGTTGTGGTGTGCCGCTGATGTGTCGATGCAGGCGGCGTGGTCAACGCAATCAATTGCGCAGCGGAATTGTGCATCGGCGCGGTCATCGATTCGGCGACCGCCTGTATATGCAGGTCACGCTGCGCCTCGATCTCACGGACCGCCATCACCTCCCGGACCGCGTCGGCATCTTCGAAGCCGAGGTCTTCGACCAGCGCTGGTGTCGGGTTGAGCAGCAAGCTCCACCCGTCTTCGCGTCCTTTCGCTTCCAGTCGTTGGGTGCGAGCGAGGTTGCGGGCCAACGCTTCCGGACTGTTCTCGGCATCGCGCAGCTCACGCCGCAGCACGTGCAGCTCGGTGCTGAGGTCCTGCAACCGCACGGCGTCCGGGAAGTCGCTCATGGTGGTGTTCTCCAGCAGTGCCAGCCGTCGTCGGTCCTCGGTGAGGTTGTACTCGAGTCGGCCGAGTTCCGCGCCGGCGTCGTCGACCATGTTCTCGACGCGGGTCATGATGCCCGACGCCCGAGCCGCCCGCCCGTGCTCCGACGTCGCAGCGGTGATCGGCGTGTACAGCTCGTTTGGATCGAACGCGCGGTTGGCGATCGGCAGCGATTCGAATCGGACGAAGAGTTCGCTCGACGTCATCGACCGCACCACTTCGACGGTATGTCCGGCGATCTCGGCGACCGGCAGCGATTCGTGTAAACCTTTGCCTTTCAACGCTCCCCACGCCTCACGCAACGACATCTGCAACGCCGCCGACGCCTCGGAACGTTTGCTGAATCGTCGGCCGCCGATCGTCATGTCGAACCCGTCCCGGTCGCGCCATGCCTGCAACGCCGGCACAGCCGCAGTCAGCAGCTGCAATCGTCTCTCCGACAATGGAACCCGCACCCGGAGCCGGTCACGGTCGCGTTCGATGCTGCGTTGCTCGGCGAAATGCGCGTCCGCTTCTGCTTGCAGGTCCTGGACTTGGGAGTCGAGTTCGACCTGCCGCATATACCGTTGATCGCCAGTCGCCAGCGCTTTTGTCAGCGCTGCGTTCTCGGCGACGGAGTCGGCGTCGAGGTTCGGGACCCGGCGCATCGACCGATCGGCTCGGCGGAGTTGTTCGATGTAGTGCGCTTTCTTGTGCACGGTCTGCCACATCACCGTGTCGTAGGTGCGTTCGGCGACGATGTTGAGCACCCGCACCTGCTCGTTCTGGTTGCCTTGGCGGATGATGCGACCTTCGCGTTGCTCCAGATCCGCTGGGCGCCAGGGCACGTCGATGTGTATCAACGCCACCGCCCGGCCCTGCACATTCGTTCCTGTACCCATTTTCTCGGTCGATCCGAGCAGCACCGAGACGCGTCCGTTGCGGCAGTCGGCGAACAGCTGCGCCTTCTGCGACGGTTTCGGATAGTCGTGCACGAACCGGATCGAGTGCGGATCCATGCCGCCGGCGACAAGGCGATCCTTGATCTCCTGATACACCGACCACTCCCCCGGCTTCGGGGTGCCGCGATCACAGAACCCGATCTGCAGCCCACCCGGCGTCGGGGACATCTCACCGAACTTGTCGCGGTACCGGTTGTCCTTCGTCGCGTTCCAGATCTCCAACATCTTCTCCGAGACGACCGCGGCACGGGTGGTGCCGTCGACGCGGAACTCTTTCGCGCTCAGATGCAGATGCGCCGCCCGCGGATCCAGCGACGCTTTGCGGCCGTGATCGGCGATGACGAGGGTGTTGTCGATGTCGGGTCGGGACGGATCACCATTGTCGGCGCGCCAGCCCAGGTCGGCGATGAAGTCGAGCACCTCCTGCGGCGGGGTAAAAACCGCGACTTCGTTTGTGCCGGTGTTCTTTTCCGGCAACGGAACCGGGACTCGTTCGCGACCGACGAAGTCGGTGAACACACTATTGATGGCGACCAGATCGCCCACGTTCGTGTACTCACCAACACGAGTCACCGGGCGTAACCGACTACCGGAACTGTTGAGCTCCACCCGTTCCACTGTCTCGGTGAACGCCGCACCCCATTCGTCGAGGTCGGAGACTTCGGCGTCGGCGAGCAGATCCGGACGCAAATAGGTTTGCATCACCCACAATTCGGCGAGGGAGTTCGCGACCGGTGTGCCGGTGGCGAAGGTAGCGACCCGTTCGACGTATTCGTCGTCACCGACCCCGGCGGCGACCGCCTGGGCGCGGCGTTGATCGCGCAGATGGGTCAGCTTCATCTGCAGATCGAGTGCTTGATCGGAGCCCGCGCAGGCGAGTTCTTGGATGTGGGAGGCGCGGACGAGGTTCTTGAAGTTGTGCGCCTCGTCGATGAACAAGTAGTCACACCCCGAGGATTCGAAATTCAGTCCGGTGTCGCGTTTGGCGTCGTCGAGGGCTTCGGTGAGTTTGGCCTCCAGTGTGGCCTTGGCCTTTTCGATCGCTTTGACACTGTCGTCATGTTCGGCGTCGAAGGCGTTGAGTTTGTCGAGCTGGATCTGAATGAACTCGGCTTTCGTCGACGGCGCGACACCGACCCGGACGAACACCGACATCGGCACGATCACCATGTCCCAGTCCTGCGAGGCAGATTGCGCGACGAACAACCGACGCATATCGGCATCGGTTGCGGCCGCACCGGAAAGCACCTTCGCACCGGGATACCAGCGCAACGCCTCACTGGTCACCTGGTCGACGATGTGGTTGGGCACCACGATCCACGGTTTGGCGGCCAGTCCGAGTCGTTTGAGTTCCATCGCGCCCATGAACATGGTGCCGCTCTTACCGGCCCCGACCACATGGTCGAGCAGCACCGACGGCTCGCTGACGATGCGAGCGACCGCATTGCGTTGATAGTCATAGGGTTTGAACGACGAACCCAACCCTGGAAAGGCGCGAGCGGATCCGTCGTAGGACGGGGCGACGACAGAGTTGAACAGCTCGTTGTAGCGGTCCAGCAGCCGTTCGGTGCGGTCGGTATCGGTGTGCAGTGCCCACTGACCGAACTCCTGAGACAGCCGCTGTGCGCGGGCTTGAGCGGCACGGGTGGCCGCATCGTGCAGACCGTCACCGCCCGACGCGTCGCGGTACTGCTTGGACTTGGTGATCTCGATCGGCTTGCTGTTGAGCAGATCGGTTAACACGTCGCGCCAGCCGTACTCACCTTTACGAACGCCGGCGTCGTAGCAGCCGCGGGCCTGGGCGTCGGCGTGCTCGAAGTTGAACCGCGTCGCCGACGGGTAGGGCTTAGGAACCAGCCCCCATTTCATGTCCTGCTCGGCGCTGGCCGGGTAGTACCCGGCTTGGATCGACCACTGACCAGCCGCTTTCTCGATCGTGACCGACACATCGCCCGGGATCGCGAATGTGTCGCGCATGAACTGCACGTAGTCGGTATGCGGGATCCAGCCCGTGCCCGGTCGCACTTCGACACCGGTGCGGATCGGCGGTGGCAGCACCGCCGTCAACGCATCCACATTCGGTCGGTAGCGCTCGTCGACGGCCGCGAACTCGTGCGCGACAGCCAACTTCCTGCGGACGTTGCCCGACAAGTACTGCGCGGCCGGAACCCACACGTTCGGATTGGCGACACCGCGGAACGCGGTGCCGGAGTCGGGCAACTGAGACTCGACCTGCTCGACGTTGGTCCCGAGGAGACCGGCGATCCGGTCGACGTCGACGCGGGCGGTCTGATCCAGACTGATCGCCACCGCGTCGGCGAGGGTGTCGGCACTCTCGCGACCGGGCCGCACGCCGAGCACATCGGTATGAAACAGCGCCGCTTTGGTCGCCGTCATCGTCGTTTCGTCGAATTCTTCCAACGCTAACACCGCAGCGAACGACGGATCGGCCCGCAGCGTTTTACCCAGGTGCGAGGCCAGTTTGTGCGGCGACTTCGGATTGACCCACGCCTGATCGGACAACTGCGCCAGGATCGGCTCCGGCACCGGACCTTCGTAGGGCTCAGCTTTGCTGCCTTCCGATACCCGCCACTGCGCCAACAGCGTGTCCAAGGCGCGGTCGTGCTGCGCATCGGTCAGATCGGCGACCTTCGACCAGGTGAACCGGTTGATCAGCCCGTATCGCGACACGTAGGCGTCGTAGCGCTGATTCAGCTCGACGCGCAATGCGGCCCGTTCGGCCGCCGGTTGATCCTCGCGCTGGGTGTCGATCAACGCGACCGCAATGTCGCGCAGATCCAGCAGCGCACCCCACTCGGCGGTCTGTTTGGCTCCCCGCGTCTTGACCGGTGCCCATTCCATGCCGGTCCAGGTCCGGATCTCGGCGGCTTGCGGGTCGCAGGACAAGGTGCCGATGGTGGTGCCGGCCTGACCCCGTTCGCGGGCGCGGGTGAGTCCGCGTTCGAAGTCCGCACGGGTCGGTCCCATCGTGTTCGCCCAGCTCGCCGTTAACGCCAGCCCGGCTCCCCGTGCCTGCTCGACGATGCCGGACAACGCCTCCACGACCTGGGTGGCGAGGGCGGCACCGCTCTCCCCCCGCACGACCAGCTGCTCGGCGGCGTATTGGCCACGTCCGAGTTCCATCGTGCCGAGCACGTGGTGCGGATGGTCGGCGTAGTAGGAGTTGGCCTGCAGCCCGAGCTGACGGCCGTCCCGATAGACCGTCGAATAGGTCAACCCCAAGAACTGCTTCGTCCGGGCGGTCATCTCCTGGCCGTCTTCGCGGCGACGCAAGACGAGGATGTCGGTGACCACCGACGTGCCGGCGACCCGGGAGAACGCACCTTCGGGCAACCGGATCGCACCGAGCAGGTCGGCTTTGTCGGCGATCTCTGTGCGTGCTCGTGCGTTGACAGCGTCCATGGTGTAGCGCGAGGTCAGGACCGTGACGTAGCCGCCGGGTGCAGTGACCGCGAGAGCTTTGTTGATGAAGTGGTTGTGAATCGAGAGCCGCGACGGATTGTGCACCGGATCGTGCAGCCGGAAGTCACCGAACGGGACATTGCCGATCGCTGCGGTGAACGAGGCCTCCGGAACGTGGGTCAGTTCGAACCCCTCGTTGCGGATCTGCGCCGACGGATGCAACGCCGCGGCGATGGACGCGGTGGTGGAGTCGAGCTCGACCCCGACCATCTGCGCACTGCTCGGCGCGTGCGCGAGGAACGTGCCCGATCCGCAGCCGGGTTCGAGGACGCGGCCGCCGCCGAATCCGGCCTGTTCCATCGCCCGCCACATCGCGCGTGCGATAGCGGGATCGGTGTAGTGCGCGTTGAGAGTGTTGCGTTGAGCTTGCGACCACTGCCTGTCGTCGAGCAGCTCACGCAGCTGCTCACGCTCGGTGGCCCATTCCGGTTTGCGGAGGTCGAAGATCCCGGCAGCGGCACCCCACCCGGACCAGCGGCCGAGCACCGACTGCTCCTCCGCGGTGGCGTAGCGGTCCTCGGCTTCGATGCGACGCACGATCCGGATCGCGGCGATGTTGGCCGCAGCACGGGCCTTTTCCCCTGACGGAGGCAGGACCTCGGTGCCGGGTCGGAAATCGACGGGTGCCACGTACACCGGCTGTTCGGCGACTGGTGTCTCGACGGCCTGGTGCTCGTCGACGAGCGGCGCACCGCGGTCGGGAGTATGTGTCAGTGTCGCGTCGATCGAGATGGACGCGACTGGCAGCTGCTCTACGTCGTCGGCCGCAGTACCCATTTCGGCGTGCTGCGATGACATCTCGAACGCCGCTGTCACCTCCGCCGGTGGTGGCGGCAGTGGTGTCCCGCCCGGATCGGTGACCGCCGGATCCAGCGGCGCGGCACCGTCGACGTCGAGAGCGAACAGATCGCCCTGGCCCTCGGCTACGGGTCGACGAGTCTTCCGGGGCCGTCGAGCGGTCTGC
Source organism: Antrihabitans spumae (assembly GCF_043944905.1). Classification (NCBI taxonomy): domain Bacteria; kingdom Bacillati; phylum Actinomycetota; class Actinomycetes; order Mycobacteriales; family Nocardiaceae; genus Antrihabitans; species Antrihabitans spumae. The sequence continues at coordinate 28,690 of NZ_JBIMSN010000012.1, read as the reverse complement.
CCGCCGCCACCAAGGCTTGGCTGACTTGGTTGGTGAACGATGCTGCCAGCGGGTCGCTCGGCCCAGTCGGCACCGGCTCGCCGTCCTCGGTCCGGGCTTGCAGCAAAAAGGCCCCCGTCACCCGGAACAGCGCCGAGCGATCCGGCCACAGCTGGCGCGACAACTCGCTCGCCTCCGAACTCGGATCCCGTCGACGAAGCGGATCGATCCACCGATCCCGGTCCCCCGCCGCGTCCTGGAGCCGCACCTGTTCCTGCAGCGCTTCCCGCTCCTGAAACTCCTCCACGCTCACCGGTTCCGGAAAGTCCTGCTCCGAGTGCGGGATCTGCTCGTAAAGTTCCTGCGCCAGCACCGCTTCGGTGATCGAGCGGCGAGCTGTCTCGATCAACGTCACCGTCGTCAGGTAGTCCGGTGCTTCGCCGTGCTCGTCCCACCATTGGCGCACCAGCGGACCCTGGCCCTGCATCTGCGTCTCGATCAGGTCGCTGATCCGCAGCGCCTCGTCGGCGACGAAGTTCGCCTTCTGCGTCTGCGACCAGTCCTCCGGCAGCCCGATATGGGTCCGCCACGTCTGCTCGACCAGTTGGCGAAGATTCTCGGGTGGGGTCTCGGTCATCGGCGGCGGTACCTTCCTCGGTGGCGAAAAGATCCAGTTGCGTGTCGGTGGCGGCGCGGCGCTGTTTGCGGGGCATACCAGGGAGCTCCTCTGCAGACATACCCTGCGACGGGTGTGCCTGCGTTCGTGGTGATTATGGTGACTCATTGGCCGGAGCTCCGTTCTCTGGCTGCCCTGCCCTGGCGGGTCTAGACCACCCGCCAGGGTCTGGGAAAGGGTGAATGTGATGACGTTCGAGCGTGACGACAGTGCGAAAGGGCTATCGGATCGGCGGATCGACGCCGGTAACGCAGCCGCCGCTCATGCTGCATCTCCTGTGGTACGGGCCCTGATGGTCCGGAAATCTGGTCCGCGACCACCGTCTGCGGGCGGCTGTTCGTCGTTGCGGTCGGCGTCGAACCACCCGGCAGGTACGGGGATCGTCGGATAAGCAGGTATGTCGACGTGAGCCTCCGGGGTGCAGCGCCACATCGGTCCGGCCTCGCCATCGCAGAGTGCGCGCAGATGCGGGTCGGTGTGCTGGACCCACCAGGAACTCATCGCCAGCGGTTCCTCGCTGCGCCGCGCCCCTTCCCACCCGCGCCACAGTGCGTGCAGTCGGACGCTGACCTCCCGGTGCCGCCACCACTGTCGGCACCAGGTGCGACCCCGGCCACCGCCGAGCAGCTTCCCGGCCAGCACCGGTGCCAGCCAGTGTTCGACGAATTCGCCGACGTCGGCGAACACATCGGGTTCGGGTTCCTTCTCGACCTTCTCCGATGCTGCGCCCGATGTGGGTTTCGGCTTCGCAGTACGTCTACGTCCGGCTTTGCCTTGCGGGGATGATGGTGTCGACGTGTAGTAGTCGGGTTCGTCGCCGTAGTCGTCGGTCATGACGCGAGCTCCTGCTCGGTCGATGGGTCGAGGTCGAGTCCGCTCAAGGCAAGGGCACCCTTTTTCGGTTCGTATGTGGCCAGCGAGGCGCGGATCTGCTCGGCGAAACGGCCCTCGCTCCAGAACGATTTACGCACCAGCACAGGCGGATTGCCCGACGTCATCACAATGGCACGATCTTTCGGCAACGCCGCCAGCACCGAGACCGGTGCGATCGGTTCCCGCGACCACGACTGCGACCGCGAACCACCACCGGTCGATCCGCTCGAATGACTCGACGACCACCGCGAAACGTCGTGCTCCCCAATCTGATGTGAAATCGACTGCAGATAGCTGTCGTCGTCGACTCCGCCGCCGTAGTAATGCATGTTCGCCGCCTGACGCATCGTGGCCAGCTTCTGCTCCGACCACACTTCCCCGGCTTGGGCCGGCGACTGAAGGAACGTCAACAGCACGACCCCTTGAGATCCTGCGTGTGAGTACTGCTTGGGCAGATCCGACAGTTTGCACACGTTGGCGGCCTCGTCGAGCACCGCCACGATCGGTGTCGGCAGCCGTCCACCGGGGCTGCGTCGCGCCACCACGAACGCCGCCTCGAGCAGCCGACCGACCAGCGCCGTCGTCAACGCGGTCGCCGAATCGGGACCTTCCAACGACATCGCATACAGGGTGTCCGTCGAGCTGGCGAAGCGGTCGACATCGAACTCGGGCAAGTCGTGGGACAACGCGACAGCGGCCAGTCCACTGTCCTGATCGAACTGCTTGCGGCGCTGCGGCAGAACAGCTTTCGCGTACTCCGGATCGTTGAGGACGTTGAGGAACCGGCGCGCCATGTCGAAGAGGCCGTCCTTCTGACGCGGATTGAGTCGTTGGGCGCTGCGAACCTTCTCCGCCGCCATGGCTTCACCAGCCGCCTCAAGCAACATCGCCGGTAGGGCCGAGTCGTCGTCGGAAAGCCAGCCGAGCGTGTGCAGAAGATCTCCGCCTCCGACCGCGGCGGCGAACATGTGCAGCGCGAGGAGTTCTTGAGCGCCGCCGTCGAAGTAGGCATCGACGCGGGCCCCGTCCTCTTTGGACGCCGAAACGAAGTAGCCGGCGAGTTTGCGGGCCGCTTTGAGCGACGACATGCCGCGCAGTAGGTCGATCCACCACTGCGGACCACCGTCGGTCGCGATGCCTTGCAGATCGAAGATCCACACTCGCCCCACCGCTTCGCGGACCCCGCGCGTGTGGTCGTGCAGATCACGCTTGTTCGACGTCGCGATCACCGCACCAGGAGCATGACACACAGCAGGAATAGCCAATGCCTGCGTCTTTCCGGTTCGTGGGCCCGAGAACGCGAGACCAACGTCCTCCCAACTCATCACGATCAGATGGTTTCCGCAGACGGTTTTGCCGATCGGAATCCCGTAGGTGTCAGGCCTGTCGAGGACGATTCCGGGACGCAGGCGTTCGGCTTTGCGTTTCGCGCTCGCGCCGTGCACTTCGGCGAGATGTCGCGGCGGTGCCATCGACTTCGCGAGGTGATCGACGCGTGTGGTGGACCCTCGTCGGATCAGCCGGGACGAGAACAGGCCGACGCAGACCAGAACGAGGACGGCGGCCAGCACGAGCAATACCGTCGCCTGGATCGGCCAGATCAGCTCGCCGTCGGTGACTCCGGACAAGGCGACCACCGGGTTGGCGGGTACGGCCTGATCGAGACCGGCAATCGCACTACCGCCACGCCAGCACAGATAGGTGAGGACACCAGCCAGTCCAGAGGCGAGAGCGATCCACCACCACACAACATCGGAACGATTGCGGTTCACAGGTCCGCTCCGAATTCACGCTCGGCGTAGGTCTCGTTCGATTCCCGCTGCGGAACCTCAGTGAAATCGGCTACGGAAGAGCTAGTTTCGCCACTCGACCACGCCGGATCGGCGACGCCGACTAGGTCGGCGACACGTCGTCTCGACTCGCTGTCGTAGTCCGGTGCGGGTGCAGTCTCGGCGTCGAGGGTGTGTTCGACCAACGATTCGGCCAACGATTCGGCGACGAGCGTCTGCGCGTTCATATCTGTTCCGGACGGCTCGTCCGCTCCGGCACCGGCGTCGCCGGGTTCGCGTGGATCCGAACCCGCGCCGACTACAGCGGCCACGGTTTCGGCGTCGGCTGCGTCCATCTGATCGGCGAGGGTGATCACCGCTTCGGGACTGATCCCATCTTCGCGCATCCGTTGCGACCAGGCATCGGCGGTCTGCGGGTCGACGTCGCGAGTGGCTTCCGCCGCCGCCCATCGTGCCGCCAGTGAGGAGTCCTGCCATTTCTGGGCCAGCAGGTCACTCTTCTCAGCGTTTCGTTGTGCCCGCTCGGCTCGTTGACGTTCGCGGTCGGCCAACCGTTCGGCTCGGTCGTGTCGTTGTTCACGGCGTTGTTGTGCGCGGCGGTACTCCTCGCTCGCCCGGCGAGCAGCTTGCAACGCTTTCGCAGCCATGACTGCGATCTCACTGCCAACGAACTCCAAATGTGGTGTGTCGGTGCTCATGCTGTCGCTCCTCTGTTCATCGCTGCGTGTCCTGACCATCGAGGGGCTCGATGGAGTTGCGGGTGTGCAGATCGGCGCAATCAACTGCGGCCGTCACGCTGGCGAGCCAGCCGGGCTTGTCTCGTCCCAGCACCGATCGGCTGGTCACCGTTGTCGGAGCCAGCGTGTGTGAATGCGAGGTGATCACCACGTAGCGGTGCTGGCGCGAGAGGATCAGGAGTTGGCGCTGCAGCTCGTCGAGAGCGCCACCGAGCGCGGCCGAGGGCGAGTGCGGCTCGGTGGCCGAGGCATAGAGGAAGACGATGCTCATGCGGCCATCGCCCCGGAGAATCTAGCGTCGGTCTCGTGCCATTTGCGTTCGATTTCGATCGGTGTGAACACGGTCTTGAACGGGGTTCCGGGGACGCGTTCGGTGCCTATCTTGAGCATGAAATTGCCCCGCCCCGGTGGTGGACGCCGTGTGTGGGTGTCGGGGTCATAGGCGCCGGGGGTCGACCAGCTCGACACAGTGTCGCGGTCGGCGCGGGTGAACGGAATGATCGCGTCGAGCTTGTCCATCTCTTCGCGTGGCAACGCACCCACGATCAGAGCACCGGCACGTTCGATGAAACCTTTCGCCTTCTGAATATCCATATCGGCGGCGAGGGTTTCGAGGTCTTTGACGGTGTGGGTGATCATCATCAGCGCGGTCCCGAGGGTGCGGGTCAGGCGAGTGACTGCGTCGATGCGCCCGACCATGCCCGGGCCGGCCGAGAGCACGCGCCACAGTTCGTCGAGGACGGCCAGGAAGTGTCGTTGCGGTGCCAGCCCGGCGTCTGCCAGGACGTGGGCTGCTTCGATTGCGCCGAAACCATCCTCCCAGCACGCGTACATCACCGCCGCTTCCAGCTTCTCGTCACCGCTGGTGATCGAGGAAATGTCGACGCAGATCGCGGGCGGAGGATCTGCGATCAGATCGATCGGATCCGATGTCTGTCCGGCGAACACGTCGCCCAGATCACCGTCGACGAGTGCAGTGAGGGTCTGCAGCAGCGGCTTGACCTCCAGGTTGTAATGGGCTTGGTCGGCAGCCAGCACTTTGCGGATCAGTGCGTCGGGCGCGGACTCGATCAGATCGATCAGATCGGCGATCACCGGAGGAAGCGATTCAGGCCCGAATCGCGGATCGGCGTCGAGGATGCGCAGCGCGGCACCGAGCAGATTGCGTTCGGTCTGACCGAGTGCGGATTCACGCTCGATTTCGCACAGACCTTGCAGCAGCCGTTTGCGACGCGAATGCACCTGCTTGGACACCAACCGTGCCAGGTCTTCGCGGCCGGCCTTTTGCAGGCGCACAATGATCGACCCGAGAGCCCCGAGCGCGAGCGGGTTGAGCTGGCCGTGGCCGTGGCCGAGCCGAATGATTTTGCCGCCCAGATCTTTGACAACTTTGACATGTTCGCCTTTGGTGTCGGCAAAGACAAACGGGATCTGATTCTGTCCTGCGGCACCGGCGATCATCTTGCGTGCGACCGAAGATTTTCCGTAGCTGGGCAGGCCGAGCAGAAAGCAGCTCGGGGTGACGTGCAGACGAGCTCGATACGTCGCCGAGATGGGGTCGTAATTGAAGGTTCCGCCGGTTTTGAGGTTGATTCCATGCGGGCTGCCGACCATCGGGTGAGTGTCACCGAAGACGAACGGGAACAGCCCGCATGCCTGCACGGTGGTGGCCCGGAACGTGGGAATGACGTCGACGACCTCCATGGCACCGCCACCGGGTCCGCCGAGACCGCGGGAGCCGAGACGTGCAGCGCGCCGCCATTTCGGCTCTCGCCGAGCGGGATCGCGTTGTTTGATCTCTTCTTTCAGAGCAGCGGCGGTCTCGCGTGCCTGTTGTTTGGCGTCGGCCGCGCGACTGCGTTGTCCCCGCGTCAGCGGATCCATCGACGGTGCCCGCGTGCGGCGCCGGGTCGGTTCGTAGCTGTGGGTGATGCTGTCGGCGAACCAGCGACGCAGGTTGATGCCCATCCGGGAGCGTCGGGTCATGGCTAGGCCCCCCGAACAGTCTTCGCGACGCTGGCATGGTCGGGCAGCAAGACCCCGACTCCGATGCCAGCGAGGAACGCCGAGGGTTGGGACCACCAGGCGGGACGGATCGACAGTCGCGCCGAGGCGGCCATGTCTTTGGCGATCTCGCCGAGTCCGTCGAGTTCCTCGACGTCGCGGGCGGAAACGGTGATGATCATGCCGTAGTCGGTGACCCCGGAACCCGATGCCTCTTCGCGTCGAGCCTGCTGGGTTGCAGCCACTTGCATCCCAGCCCGCGCCGAGGCCAAACCACGGGTCGAGTTGACCGCGGCGGCGGCGGCGAGATGATCGGCGTGGACGCTCGCAGCGGCGTCACCGGGCGGTAATGGCCTGTGAATCAGAGTGATTCGTTTCCGCGCCACATCGGGTCGGCCCGCGATCAGCTTCTCCAAGACTCGTTCCGTGGGGAATCCGGACGGGGGCCTGCTCATCACCCAGACTCGCGAGCAGGCACCGTCGTGAAAGTAGGTATCGGAGGTCTGATCAGCGGTCAGCGGACCCGCGTCGAGCCAGTCGACGGCGTCGATCTTGTTGCTGACCACGTCTTCGACGGCAGCTTCGGTCTCTTCGCGAGGGTCGAAGCAGCGGCGCACGGTCGCAGCGAGCTGATGATCGGAGAGTGGATCAGCGACGACGCCACTTCGAGCGAGCTGATCGCAGAACGCGGGGATCCGCTCGGACAGATCGGCGAGCATCACCATCGGGTCTTTCTTTTTCGCGTCGGTGCGCGCGGCCCAGGTGATGGAGACTCGCATGAGCAGTTGGCTGCCGGATCTGTCTGCCGCTCGGCCGCGACCGGCCTGCCGGATCATTTCCACCGCAGCGGCCGGTGCGTCGGGATGGCAGAGCCGGTCGATTTCGGCTTTCAACCGTGCACCGGTCTCCGGAATCGTCTCGGCGACAACGACAATGCCTTCCACGTCGCCGGGTTGCCCGGCCGAGTTGAGCAGTTCGCCCCAGTCGGCCACCATCAGGTTGACGACTTCCTGCTGCATGCCGCCGATGCCTTGTGGTGTGACGCGTAGCGACACCGTGTACTGGCTGGTGGAGTGCATCCGGATCATGCCGAATCTGCGACCGAGTTTGTCGATGCCCCACCACATTTCGGTCGGTGCGGCGACGCCGGGGAGCCGGGTCCGTCCGCCCGGAGCGTTCGACAGCGGCCCGGCGCGGAGCACGTTGCGGCCGGTGCGGCTCTGTTTGCGGAACCCCCGCCACAGCAAGCCCAGTTCGTAGCCGGAATGGCCCGCGACGCGGACAGCGAGCGGGATGCAGGCCACGATGCTGAGCACGATCCAGGTCAGTCCCGTGAGGACGAATCCGCTGATCAGCATGAACAGGACGGCGACGATCAGATTGGCGCCGACGACGTAGAACACTTTCTTCGGCACACCGAACGCGAACACTCGCCGCACCTCGTGTCCGGCGCTGTAGGTGCGTCTGGCCTCCAACGGCAGATTATCGACTTGTGTCATCTCGACTCCTTCAGGTCCGACGCGGTCGGGCGATGGGTGTGGCAGCGTGGTCGGGGTACCTCAGGGCAGGTCATGCGGACCGTCCTCCGGTGGAATCGCCGTCGGGTGTGTCCGGTCCGCCCATGGCGGCACCGGTGGCCCCGGCGACCCCGCCGACCACTGCGCCGACGGCTTTACCGGCCTGTTCGCCGGCCATCACGGCGGCACCGGCCGGTCCAGCAGCAGTTGCGCCTCCGGACGCTGCGCCGGAGGCGGCGGCTCCGCCACCGCTTGCCGCGCCACCGCTACTGGCCGCGCCCGTTGCCCCGGCGGAGCCGGTGGACCCGATGCCTCCGGTCGATCCGGCAGCTCCCGACGAGGTGGTCGCGCCGGTCGGTTGCTGTCCGTCGCTGCGTCCTCCAGCCGGTGGCGACGATGGAGATTCCGAGGTAGCACCGCCTGTGGATCCGAGTGATTCACCGATGCGGCCGCCGATGGATCCGGTGGCGGCCATGACCCCGGCGGCCAGCGCCATGCCGGACGCGCCGCCCATCGATCCGACTGCGGGAACGATCAGTCGCATCAAGGCGGGCAGGGTCAGGAAGCTCAGTGTCAGCAGGATCAGTCCGGCGAACGTGCCTTGGGCGTCGTCGCTGCCGCCGGCGGCGGCGAAGGCCACGCCGTAGACGATCGACGCCATCAGCGGAAACAACAGGAATACCGCGGTCCATGCGAGCAACTTGTTGTAGGCCTGTTTACCGGCCGCGAAGCCGGATCCGGCGGCGGCGAGGGGTATGACGCCCTGGATGAGCTTCGCGACCGCCATCTGGGCAAGGACGAAGCAGCACTGCACGATCGTGCCGATGAGGCCGAGGAAGGCGAACACGAACAGCAGACCCGGCCCCAGGAGCGGGCCGGAGATCAGTAGCTTCTTGGCAGCGTCGACAAGGTTGTCCCCCACCATCAGCTCGACGATCCACATTCCGCCGCGCCGGGAGGCTTCGTCTGCAATCACCACCAGCCCAGCCAACGACCACGACGCGAACACGGTTCGGGTCAGTACAGCGGCCGCTTCACGGGCATGGGTGTCCCGCATCTCCGCGCGAGCGAAGGCGAGACGCACTGCCGATACGCCGATCGAGACGACGAACAGCGCGATCTGAAAGAAGCGCAGGTAGGAGTGCACCTCGGAGATGATTTCTCCGCTGTTTCCGCTACTGCCTTCATCGGTGAGGGGTGTGCGGTACCACCAGGTGAACATCATGGTGATCGCTTTGGTCCAGCCGTCGGCGAATGCGGTCGCAGCCTCCCCGACTGCGCCGTCCATCGCTTCCCCGACGGCGTCGCTGGGGTTGGCGACGGCGGTACCGACGTCACAGGTCAGTTCGAATTGCTTGGCGGGAATGCTCAGTGGGCCCGGCAGACTGTCGATTTTGTCGCCGATTGCTCGGCACTTGGAGTAGAGATCGGGTTCCTCCGCGGGCGCCGACGGCGCTGGCGGGGTGGGTTCGGCAGCGGCCAGCACTGGCGTGCCGATCAGGACCGCCAGGACCAGCAGCAGCAGCGTGAGCAGGCGTGTTACCACTCCGACCACCCCGACAGTGTCGTCAGCGGCGCGAAGGGGCCTGGCTCGACGTCGGCTCCACGTAGCTTCCAGTCCCCGTCCTGCCAGAGCGCTTGCAGCTGCACGATCATCCAGTTGTTCCCGACCCGGCGTCGATCGGGGACGGCGTACTGGATCACGGCGAACGTGGCGTCGGCGCTCCAGCCGGTGATCCGGAATGCCGACGGCCGCGGTACGACAGGGTCGATGCTGGAGATGTCCCATTCTTCGGTGCTGCTGAGATCCTGACCGGGGACAGCGACGATCTGTGTGTCACGGGCGGCATCGAGGTGTGCTCGACTGATCGCGACCCGGGACTGGACTTGCCAGGCGGCCAGTGCCGCGCCTTGCGGGGTGCGGGTGTAGCCGGAGACCAGAGGTCCGTCCACGCGTGTGGGTCCGTCGCTGGTGGAGAAGGGAAGTGCGAACGGACCGATGATCTGCCACATCACCGAGGCAGGGGCATCGAGCGGTGGGCAGGTCGGTGGTGCCGGGCACGAGTAGGTATCGCGGTCGACCGGTTGCTGCGGAAGAGGTTGACCGGCAGAGTTTTTCGGATAGGCGATCGGTCGTCCCAGCATGTCCGCCGACGGCGGGTTGAACGGCTCAGCCGGCGTCGGATCGGGTGCCGGCGGTGTTCGGGTCGGGGTCGGTGTCGCTGCCGAGGTTGGCCGCGCCGGTGTCGCTGCGTCGTCGTCGCCGACGAGCCGCGCACCGATGATGCCGATTCCGGCGACGAGCATCAAGGCGATGAAGGCGGCCGAGATGTAGAGCGTGGTTCGGCTACCGGCGAGCCACCCGCCCATGCGCCGCATTGCGCCTGGTTCGGTCGTGGTGTCGGGGCGCTTGCTCGTACGTTCTGCGGTCTTCATCGTTGGCCCCCGGTGGTGGCGCCGAACGCGGTGTAGCCGTCCAGCGACGTCAACGCCACCAAGGGAGTCGACTCTGCATCCCCCGCAGCACCTTTCGGGTCCGGCAACGCTAGCTTCCAGTCGTCGCCGAACCAGATGACGCCCGAGGATGCAGCCGTGAGAGTGCCGTCGGGCATGCGGGTCGCCAGCCAGATCGTGGCTGCGGAGTCGCTGTAGTCGGTCACACGAAAGCCGACGAATTGGGCGGTCTGTGCTGGATCTGCGTCGCTGCTGATCGAGGCCATGACTCGTGCCGCGGCGAATGCATCGCGTCCAGGACCGGGTGCTGCGACCGTGACCACGGTGCTGGCCCAGGATTCATCCGGTGCCATCGACAACCGCACCTGAGCCTGCATGGCGGCGCACACGGCGCCTTGGGGTGTGCGCGCATAGCCCGATCCGGTGATCCGGTCACGCGGACCATCGGCGCTGTAGGGCACAGCGACGCCGCGATACAGCTCCCACTGCACCTGCTCCGGTACGGCCGCGACATCGAGGACGGTGTCGGTGCCGCCGTCGGTGGTTTCGCCGCCGCCACCAAAGGACATCAGCAGTGTTGCGACAACCCCGAGGACGAGCAGGACGGCCATCGCAGCGACGGTCCGTCTGCGGTCCACCTCGGACAGTCGTGAGCGCAGCTCGTCGAATACCAATCGGATCTTCATATCGCCTTCCGCCTCTGTGTCTGGATCGAATGGGGTTGTGCGGCAGCGGTGCTCATATCAAGAGCCAGCCACCGACGGCGGCGGCGGAGCCAGTGAGAATCGCGGCTGTGGCGACGACGAGCATCCGGCCTTTGGCCTGGGTCAACGACTGCGCTTCGCGGAACGATTCGGCGAACTCGTAACCGCCGTACATGGCGGCAGCGACGAGCAGGGCCGCCACGAACCACAAGAAGATCCCAACGATGTGCAGCACCGGTTGGGTGACATCGTCGGGTGGGGTCACCATTCCGCCGGCGGCCAAAACAGCGGTGGTCATCGGATGAACCACGTCACCCACGTCCCTGCGCTGGCAGCCATGATCGCCCCGACCGCACACGCGGCGATGCCGGCTTTCTGGCCTTGCCCACCGTGGCCTTCGGCGAAGGACTGCGCGAATTTCACGCCGAAGAAGATCCCCAACCCGGTCAAGGCGAACGCAGCGAAGAACAGGCCGATACCGAGCAGCAGGGAGTACTTCTCTGCGAAGGGGGGTGGTGTGATGACGGGGTCGAAGATGTTTCCGCCGGGAGGATCGGCGGCCAGGATGTCGACGACATAGGTGGCGAGCATTATGTGGATTCCTTTCGGGTGCTGGGTTTCCCACGGCCGGAGGCAGTGGCGGATCGTGCCGCGGTGAGCAGTTCGGCGGCGAGTTCGCGAACTGGTGGCGGTGGTGTGCGGGACGGGTCGCGGCGGTGCTGTTTGTCCTCGGGAAGTCGGTAGCCCGGGCTCCAGATCGCGAGATCGTCGGTGGTCAGTGATCGCCACGGTTCGATCCAGCCGAGCCGCCAGACACGGGCGTCGAGATCGGCAGCGAGGCTTTCGACGACGGCTCGGCGGGCGGCGACCGGGCTGGACAGTGGCCGGTCGGTGTCGGCGACGGTGACGACACCGACCAGCTGCACCCCGGTGGGGGTGGCTGCGGAGGCGTGCTGCAGCAGCAAGTTGTGCGCAGCGTGCAGTCCGCTCATATGGGTGCGGGTCACGATGACGACGAGTGGCGAATCGAGTGCGGCGCTGTAGCCGACCAGCGACGGCCAGCGTCGTTGTGCATCTCCGGCATAGGCAAGTGACGCCGCCAGCATCGACACTCCCGCGCCACCGGTCGCGCCGAGCAGCCACACCAGCGGCGCTCGTTGGTGCGGCGCACGTGTGACCCGTGTGTTCCAGCTGCCAGTCCCGCGTGGCGCTGGTGTCAGCATCGGGACGCGTTCGGGCGCCATCCGGGGCGACGGTGGCGCCGCCTGGCCGAGGGGTGGCGCCATGCGCTCGGTCACCAAATCGGTCATGGTGTTCGTTCACCTGCTTTCACTGGTAGGTATCCAGTCGCCAGCCATCTGAGGTGCGGATGAGAGTCGCGATGACTGCTGTCGGAGGGAGAGATTCGGTGTCCCCGTCCGGATAGACGACTGTCTGTTCGATGCCGATCTTGCGGTGCTGAATCCGGGCGGGGTCGGTGTCTCCGGATGGTTCGGCCGACGCGAACGTGAACGCGTCGACGCGAGCACCGGTGTCGCGCCAGTGCGCCCATTGCAGCGATGTACGCGGTGGTGCCGAATCCGACGCATACCCGTCGACCACGGTGAGCAGGGTCGGTCCGAGTAGGTCGCGAGCGCGGGCGAGGGATCCGCCTTGCGGTTCGTCGGCGGGTCGCCAGGAGAAGATGCGCGCCAGCGCTTCCACGGCGACGGTGTCGGCCGAGTTGGTGTCGACGGTCGACGGTGTCGACGGTTCAGTCGAGCGTGGTGACTCGTCGTCGGTGCCGCACCCCATCAGCAGCAGCGTTCCTGCGGTGACGGTGATCAGCAGCGAGGTGAGGGTTCTGTGGGAGTGGTTCATGCGACTCTCCGTGCACGCATGCCGGACTGAACCGGCGCTTCTTTGACGACGTCCCCGGGCTGGGGGGCATGAATCATCTGGCCGTTGCCGGATGCGATTCCGACGTGACCTGGTCCGCCGGAACCCCATTCGCCGAACACCAGATCCCCGGGCTGCGCTTGATCGATCGGGATTTCGGTGCCGACAGACCACTGCTGCTCCGACGTGCGGGGCAGGGTCACTGTGCCGCCGCTGGCGGCGTGCACGGCAGCTGAGGTCAGTCCGGAGCAATCCAGCCCCCCGTTGCTGGGTCCTTGCGGTCCGCCGCCGCCGTAGACATACGGAGTTCCGAGATACTGCCGAGCGGCGTCGACGATCTGTCCTCCGACCGGCGAGGACGGGCTTGGCACGAACCTGCCGGTTGCGGCGGCGGCGCGGAAGTTCGGCTCGTTGTCGAGGATGATCCGGATGTAGGGCTGTGTTTCGGAGAAGTGCCGTGGGATCTGGTTCGGCATGCCGCCCGAGGCGAGCACCGATCCTTCGCCGGCGTTGTAGGCACCCAAAGCCAGTGCAGGAGTGTCGCCCTGCACTCGACCGGCGGCTTTCCAGCCGTCGATGATGGCGGCGAGGGCGCACATGTAGCGGCCTTGCCCGATGATGGCGTCACCGTCGTCCCATACCGAGGCGAGGCCGTTGCCGTCGGCGTCGATGATGTAGGGGCGCCCGTCGGGGGCCGTGGCGATGGCGGTGGATGGGATGAACTGGGCCAAGCCTTGCGCGTTGTCCGGCGAGGACAGCCCACGTTGAAAGCCGCTCTCCTGCTTGCCTTGTGCGGCCAACAGCGACGGCGTGATCTGTGGGCACAGTGACCCCGCTTTGCGGTACCAGGGGTCGAGTTCGGGTGGGACGACGCCGTCGGCGAGTTGGCCGCCTTGGGTGCCGAATCCGTCCTCGCACACCGGTGCCGGTGAGGGTGTCGAGGGTGTACCACCGGGGCGGGCTTTCGGGGTCGCGGCACCGGCGAGCCAGGACTCTGGGTCGATCGGTGATCCTCCGGTGAGTCGGCCGCCGGGCCAGACCTCGAAATGCAGGTGCGATCCGCCCGGGCCCGGTGGCTGTACCTCGCCGTTGTAACCGACAGCCGCGATGTGATCGCCAGCCTTGACGACGTCGCCGACTTTGACACGAAGGTCATCGGGAAAAATATGGCCGTAGACGGTGGCAAACGGTGATCCGTCGGCGTCGACGGAGTCGATGATGATCCACTGCCCGAACCCCGACGCCGGACCGGATGCCACCACGTTTCCGGGGGCGGCGGCGAACATTGCGGTGCCCGCAGACGCGGCGTAGTCGACACCCTGGTGAGATCCGCCGCGAGTGCCGAAATGATCGGTGACGGTGTAGGTTCCGGCGGCCAGCGGATAAGTGCGCTCGCCCGACGGGGCAGGTGAGCCACGCTCTGCGGGTGCGGGGCCTGGATCGCCCTGGACCACGGCCGCTACGGGTCGAGTCGGTGCGCAGGCGTCCTTGTCGTCGACGAAGACGACGGCGAGTAAAACGGCGATCATCAGCAGGGGTAGCAGCACCACCGCACCGGCGAAACCGGCTGCGGTCTTCATCGGACTCGACTCGATGCGGTGGTGTGCATGTCAGCGGCTTTCGCTGCTGGTGGGTGCTGCTGATGTCGGCGTAGCGGCGGTGGGGTCGCCGGTTTCGGGGAACAGTGGTGTCGGCACCACAAAGGTGCCCGTCGTCGGGAAAAGTGGAGTGGGAGTTGATCCAGTCGGGCGGGTCTTCGTCGCAGAGGCATCTGCGGGGAACATCGGTGCCGGACCCGTTGGCGCAGTGGTGGTCTCGGTGTCAGATGCTTCGGCGGTGTCACCGGTGGTCAATGCCTGTGCCAGTGCGGTGAACCACTCGACGGTGAATTTTGCTGGGGTCTGCCCGCTGGCTGAGTCGGCGGCGGCGTCGTAGGAGGTGTGTTGGCGCTGCACGTCCCAGACGCGCAGGTCGGTCGCCATCTTGACCAGGCCTTGATTGTCGACGATGCCCGACTGGATCTGATGGAAGATGTACTGGATGCCCTGGTTGATCGTCGCTGGTGGCAACAGGTCGAGGACTGCCCCGCCGAGTTTCATGCCGAAGTCTGCGAGGCCCGCAACAGGATTGGCCAGTCCGACGGTCGCGAACTGCGCAATGTTCGCTGGAGTGAGGACTTCTTTGGCGACGGTGACGGCGGCGTTGAACCCCATGACGCCGAGCTTGACCACGGCGGAGACGATGTCAGCGTCGGCTTGGGTGCCGGCCGAGCGTGGATCGGAGTTGACCGCCAAACGGCCCAGCACAGTCTCGCTGCCCGGTGTGATGGTGAAGCGGCCACCGGCGAAGTTCAGGTCGTCGTTTACAACCCCGGCTGCGGTGCGTAGCGCGGCACCTCCGAGTGCGACGGTGAGGTCGGCTGCGGTCTGGAGTGGATCTTGCTGGTCGAGGTGGTCGACCTGACCGCCGATGTTGGCGATGGTGCGGGCCAGTGGCGCGTCTTCCGGTGTGGCGCAGGCGATGTCGCCACCCCTGCACCAAGATGCAACCCGACCTGTCAGAGGACCGTAGTCCGCGACGTTGGATACCGAGGTGGAGATGCCCCCACCGTCGGGGACTGTGGTTGCGTCGACGGTCAGGTTGGACAGGGCCGAGGATGCGACGCCGGGTGGTGTTGCGGGGGAAAGCATTCCCGGTGCGCCGGGGAATATTGCTGCATCAGGAGGTCGGATCGGTGAGGAGAAGATCGATGCGGCAGCGAGTTTGGACGCGGGTATCGGTGCGGTCGGATCATCGGCGCCGATGAGTCGGACGATTTCGTCGGCAACCTGGCCACCTTGGGAGTAGCCGATGATGGCGAACGAAGATTGTGGGCACCGCGCGGCGTAGTCGGCGATGGACTGGAGTCCGTTGCTGATGCCACCGGTCATCGATTTGACGTAGGACTCCCCACGACGCCCGAAGTCCGACGCGTAAGCCACCAGTTGGCTGCTCACGGCGTCTCCGCCGGCGCTCTTCAGTGGGCCGGTGACGGACTGGCCGAGGAAGCCGGCGTCGAAGGTCGGATCGGACTGGTCACCGGATTGATCAGTGCCCTGAAAACCCACCACATGCAGTGCAGTGCAGGGGATATCGGAGGCAGTGGGAGCGGGCGGACGCGGTTCGGGGGGTGCCGGATCGGCGCTGCTCTGGCCGGCTGTGGAGAGCATCGTCGCCGTCAACAGTCCGACGACGAGGCCGCTGCGGAGGTGTCTGGTGGGGCTCAATTGGTTGCTCATCGCATCTCCTCGAGAAGTAGGCGGAACGCGGCTTGGGTGGCGGGAGCAAGGTGGTGCCAACTGATCTGCCGGCCTTCGCCGAGGTGTTCGTCGTAGGGGATCTCCACGATCGAGCGAACGTGCCCTATCCCCCATGCCCGGACCCACTCTGTGCAGGCGAACATCGCTGGGTCGTTGGTTTGCCGGGTGACCACGATCGTCACGTCGCTGGCCATGTATTCGCCGAACTCAGCGTCGAGCCACGCCATGACCGGGTTGAGCCGGTTGATTGCATCCGGTCGGGCAGCGACAGTGATGGCAATCGGAACTCGTGGATCACACAACAGCGGGCGAATGGAGCGGGCGCGGACCGGTGCACCGGCGTCGTAGATCGGGACGAAGCCCGCGTCAATGACGTTGCCGTGCAACGACACCAGCGTTTCGCGCCGCGGCAGTGCTGCATCGCTGCGCGACATGATCCGTAGCCCTGCTGAGGATCGGGAGCATGCGGCCTCCACGACGGACGGCAGACTTACCGGAAGGCTTGTGTCGGCCAGCCAGGTCTGCATGGTTGCGGTGGTGCGGGCGTTGTGCAGATCGCAGCCGCGGAGTGAGAGATCCCCACCTGCCGGCGTGGCGTCGATCGCCGCCGGATGGACGTATCCGAGGTTGTCGATCGCCATGGCGGATGCAAGCCCGAGAGTGACTATCGTCGATCCGGATCCGCCGCTGGAGCCAGTGACCAGCATCGGCGGAGGAATCGGTAAACCTTGCCCTGTCGAGGCCAAGCCGGAAATGCGTACGGAGGCGGGAACTCGCATATCGGTGTAAGGCACGTCAGCTGGTGACCCAGGTGGTGGCGGATCCGTCAACCAGCCCAGTGAATCTGGATCGATATCTGTGGTCATCGTGCACCTGCACCGGGCTCGATCGCGGTGACGAGAGTTCGTCCGTCTGGCTGAATCGCAGTGGTGACGACCAGATCCCAGTTCTTGACGGTCTGATCGGGCCACTTCTCGTCGACGGTGACGGCGAATCGACCCGCCTCCAGCGCCTTTAGATAGACGCAATGTTCGGTTCCTGCTGGCGTCGAGTTGATTGCAGTGCGAGTCGCTTCAATCGGTGCCGCTTGAGCGGACGGTGCTATCAAGGCGCGTGCGGCCTCGGCATTGCGGGCAATGTACATCTGGTACTCGAGCTCAAACACTTGTGCTGCGCCTGCTCTCCAGACGGCGTTGCCGGCGATCGTCGATCCGCGACCGTTTCCGCTCGCTCGCGAAGGCTCGACGGTTGTCGGGCACCATGTTTGGGCGGACGGCATCGCCGAGGCTGTTTCAACGGAGGGCAGCTTGGGATCGGTGTCAGAGGACAGGGCTTTGACCCCCAACACGACAAGACCGGTGCCTATTGCGACCCCTGCGACGGCGACAGCAATTGCCCCACGTCGCTTCCGGGCACGTCGCTGTGCGGTACGGCGTCGGAGATCCGCCGCATAGGGGGCCAGCGGGTCGTCCACACGCGCGGACGCTGCCCCTGCACCATCGGGAGAGGCCTCTCCGCCCCGTCCGATGACTAGTGGCGTCTCCTTGACTTCGGTCGAACCAGAGACCTGCCCCGGCACCGGAACTTCGTCCTCGTCGCCCAGCCAGCCCAGCCACCCGGGTTCACTGTCGTCAGATCCGCTGACGGCCTCTCTCGACGGGGCCGGGGACATTGTGGGTAGCTCCTCGAACTGCGACCGCTCACGCGATATCGGCCCATCCAGCCTCAGATCGTTCACGTTCGCCATCGTGATCAGAGCCCTGCAGCCTGCTGGACAGCGCCGACCAGATCTGTCAGTTGTTGACCGACGGGGGCGAGCTGCTCAGCCAGTGGCGCCAGTTCCGCGGGGACAGGAGGCAGAGCAGGCAGCGGTGGCATGGGTGGCATCGAGGACAAGCTCTGCTTGGCTGTCGAGACAAAGTCGGAACCGCCAGGCGCCTGCTCGATTGTGTCGACGACGGCTTCGACCGTTTCAGCGACACCAGGGACAGCATCGTCGAGGACTACCACTGATTGGTCGACCCATTGTTGCGGCACGATGATGGGTGGTGCCGGTTCTGGAGCGGACTGCGAATTATTCGGTGGTTCAGCAGGTTTCGGTTCGGATGGTCCCACGTCGCTTCCGGCTGCGAGAGCTCCTGCGATGCCGGCTCCAAGGAAGCCGCCGATGACGCCGGCGACGACGCCCACCGGTATACCCAGTGCGGCGGTGCCGACGATGGCACCGATACCTGCACCAGCCAGTGCGCCCGGGCCCGCCCCGACGAGTGGTAGCGCTACTGTTCCGACGACGCCACCCGCTATCGCGCCGAACGCCGCGCCGACAGCAGCACCGACAATGGCGGCAGGAATCCCCGCCACCAGCGCGGCCGCAACCGCTCCGGTGAGGCCACCTGCGATCTGAGATTGGGCGATGACCGTTGCGCGGTCGTCGTCGACGCCGATGCTTCGGTAGAAAGTGTTGACTGCGGCCTGCACAGTCGAGGTTTCGATGTTGAACCGATCGCCCCACTCCTTCGGTATCCACTCCGGTCGGACCACCGACCGGTCGCCCAAATAGAGCTCGTCAGGCTTGGTTTCGACGGGCGCAACGGGGGCTACCGGCTCCGGCGTATGAAGCTCTTCGAGTTGAACTGCGGGGGCGGGCCCGGCGTAGACCTCTGGGGCTGGACGAGCTGGAAGTTGTGGATAGTCGGGTAGCAGGTAGGACCGTTCGACAACCGGTTGTTCGACTTCCGGCTCGATCGCAGGTGGCGCCGGT
This sequence comes from Antrihabitans spumae, assembly GCF_043944905.1. Taxonomy (NCBI): domain Bacteria; kingdom Bacillati; phylum Actinomycetota; class Actinomycetes; order Mycobacteriales; family Nocardiaceae; genus Antrihabitans; species Antrihabitans spumae. The sequence goes on along the minus strand of NZ_JBIMSN010000012.1, from coordinate 10,018 downwards.
GTTGGGGGTGTCACCGTTAGACCGGGTTGGCCCGCCTCGTCGTCTTGTTGCGTCAACCCGGGCTGGCCCGGATCGGCTATGCCGGTGCCCGCCGCCCCGACAGTGAGCGCGAGCGGTAGGGACACCGCGACGACGGCACGCTGAGCCAGGATGCCCGCGCTTGGAAAGATGTTGCGGTTCTGCATGTTTGGAACCTTTCGTGTGCGAGTTTCGGAGGTGAGCGCTCAAGCGCAGGCCGTCATGTCTGCCCTAGAGGAGTTCGTTTGAATAGCAGGCTAACATCTAACACAGACAACTAACACCTACAATGTTGCGTGTTCCGATGGAAGGACGCATCGTGACCGTCGATGTCAACGACAGCGCCCCGATGAGACGGGTCATCCGCGGATTCCGGCCAGACCTTTTTGCCGCTGCCAGGCAAGCAAGAAGCCTGTCGCGCGGCGAGCTCGGTCGACTCTCCGACACAACCGGCGTCACCATCGGCCGATGGGAGGATGGTCCCAATTCCCCGCAAATCGACAAGCTCGCTCGCGCGACTGCTGCGCTTGGGATCGAAATGAGTGACGTCATCGTCGTGGACCCCGAGCAGCGTTTTCTCAGCTACTGGCGGCACATGAAGGGTTGGACCCAGTACCAACTCGCCGACGAAACCGGCCTCAGCAAGACGCTCGTCGAGCAGATCGAGCGAGGAGAACGGCACCTGGACGACAGGGTGCAAGCCAAACTGGCGGCGGCGCTGGGAATCTCCGAGGACGAAGTGCGAGACGCGCACGCGAGGGTCCGCGCTCGGCCGGCAGGAACGCACGCTTAGCGCTGCGCGAAGCGATGGTGATTCAGCAAGAAGTTTCATGTGTGCGCTACCCCGGTCACGTCGAGTGAGCGGAACCTGAATACACGTTCAAGTCCACTTACCGGCGCGGGCGACGCAGCTTAAGAGCGTGCGTAGCAACCCCGAGGTTTCGAGGTACGCAAATGAGCCGCAACCGCAGGGCGAATAACCAAAAGGGGTGCATCGCTTCGCATCCGAAAATGCGATTAGGTGCTGCTGCTCAGAACGAATTATTACACGGCACTAACAGCATCTGTCGACTCCAATCGTCAAAAAAGACCAATAGTCCAATTGTCACCGAAGAACCGACTGCGCGACCGAAGTCGACCCGAGTGGCCTGCACACAATCCCCGCGTGTCAACAGCTATATGCGCGGAAGAATCAGACCCCCGCGGTGCCGGCGCCGACGAAGTCTCGGATGCGGCCGTCAGACCGGTACGGCTGAGGACGGCACGCCCTTCTCGGCAAGAGACTCGGGGTGAATTATCAGAATCCAGGTGTTCTCGGAGAGGCTCGGCGAAAGCAGCTGACCAGTCGCCCGCATGGAAATCCAACCGCCGCCTGCTCTGCGGACGCGAGCGGTTCCAGTGACAGGTTCGGCGGTCCGGCGGCCCTCTTCGATCAACTGCATCACGGTCGGGAGATCATCAGGGTGGACGGCAGGCGTTTGGCCAGTGCTTACGCCGTGTCCGATGTTCGGGACCCAGGACGTAAGCCACTTAAGAACACACGGGGCATGCGGGATGGTCGTGTCGAGAATGTATGCGAACATCTGCTGCGTTCCGAGCATGTGTCGCATTGCCATGCTGTCCAAGACCGCAACGTCGAGATCAGTACCGACCTCCGTCGCCGACAACTCGCGGCAGATTCCCCTGAGCCTAAGCCCCGCAGGGGTTTCCACGCAGCGTTGGGCAAAGCGAATCACCGCCAGGTCTCCGGCCTCCCGCCGGATCACAAAATCTCCAGAAGATCGATGGCCTGCACTGGCTCGCTTGATCGTCTCCCAACCAGCGAAAACATCATTCAGTCGAACGATCCGAGCGAAGTAGTCGGCCGGACCGTAAACGCTTCGATCTTGATAGTCAGGACCGATCCCGAAGACGTCGAAGAACTCTCCCGAAAGCCGTAGGCGCGGTGGGACGCCATCGAGGCCGAGCTCCCATTCCCATGCAGCCACCGAGTCGTGTGTCGAGGTCTCACCGGGCCCTAGGGCCACCTGCAATCCGAAGACGGTCCTGTCGGGACCGAAGACAGGTGAGACGACGACGGAACCACCGTCGGCATCGCGGCCTGATTCGACCCTTGCGCGGCGCTCTGTACCACTGTCGACAGCTTCGGCAATCAGCTGCTCGACCACGGCCTTTTGGGCACCGCGCAATACATTCGGGAGTCTCTTGAATTCGCGCGGCGCGCCGTTTTCCACGACTACAGTTGGATCCGAATCCAACGTTTCGACCAGCAGCCGAATGGTCTTCTTTTCTGTAGTCACAGCGGTGCTCCCCCGGTTCGAATTCTTAGGTCGATACAACCCGATTTTCCCCATTCGTGCATGATGATAAACATGGCGACAATTCGATCCGCAAAGGCTGACGACATCCCGGCGTTGGCTGAAGTGCTCTCGGTCGCGTTCTACCGAGATCCCGTGATGTGCCATCTATGGCCGAACGACAAGCAGCGGGCAGCACGGATGCCGATCTACTTGGCCGCCAACCTCCGTCACCATCACGTCCCGGCGGGCGGTGTCGACGTGGCCGAGGTTGGGACAACGATCGTCGGCGTCGCGGTATGGGATCCGCCAGGGCACTGGACTCAATCAACGACGGGACTACTCCGATCGCTTCCAGCGCTGATACGCGCGCTCGGAACCAGGCTGCCAGCGGCGGCTCGGCTGCGACGGACCTTGGACGCCGTCCACCCTAGAACGCCCCATTGGTACATGTGCTTGCTGGCAACGAAACCCGAGCTGCAGACGACGGGCGTTGCGAGGACGCTCCTCGCATACGGTCTCGAGCGCGCCGATTCGGCCGGCGAACCCACATACGGTGCGGCGACGCGAGCGGTCATGACGCCTTTCTATCGCTCACTCGGCTTCGGGGACTACGGAGATCCGATCAGCTTGAGCTCAACGGGTCCGCAGCTGTTGCCTTTGTGGCGCGACGCTCCAACGGGCGGGCCCTTACGAAGGTAACGCCTCTGACAACGGTGGTACAGGCGTGGTCGCCAAAAAATGTCGGCTGCATCAGATCACGGCCGTCATGAGGGCTCGGGGCTCGAGGCTCGGAATGACAATTCACCGCGGGACCGCTGCCGCCTTAGTAGCGAGGGAGGGGGGCAATGCTCAACGTGCCGATTTGCTTGTAGTGAGTACATGCTTAATTGCGTGAAAGGCACTCTAGGGCACGCAAGTACGCGTACGCGACTTTGCTTCCATCTACGCGTGCCACGAGTCCGCTGCCTGTGCACGCGATGGCTACAGTGATTGCGCGTCGCCACGCCGTTCCGGTGGCGATACATCATAGGCTATCCGCGTGGGCGACGATCGTAGGATCCGATTTGCTAAGTAGCGAATGGCACATTCCAGGCGTGGCATAGGGTCCCGTGAAGAATCAGCCCCCCACGAAGGTATATCTCGGAATCGTCCCGTCGGTGATAGAAGCGCATATAACTGTCGTTTCCGACGAGGTTCCCAATTGCGCCTGCGAAGAACAGCAACTTGAGTAATCGATCGCCTTCTTGCTCCGACACCTGGGTTCCCCTTACCTCCCTTAACCGCTGCCTGAAGCCAATCCTGTCGAACTTCTGAGATCCTAGATACTGCAATGCTGTGACGGCGTCCTGTGCGATTTCTGGGCCGCCCTCATATCCAGCAAACTCATTCTTAATCGCGTTGACGAAGTACTTGGTGGAATATTGCACGACTCCTTCTCGGATTACGGCAGCCGAGAGTTGCGAGCTACCTTGCCCCAAGACGTTAGAGGCTTCGACCTTTCGAATTTCCTCAAAGAGTCTTAACAAGTCGCGCGGAGTATGGCGGGTAAGGTTGAGCAAATATTGAACAGTCGGTATTTCGCGATTTCCGTTACCTACCTTTATCTTAGCCGGGAAATAGTCCAGAACTGTTACTGACTCTTCCGCCGCAGCGGACGCCTTATCATTAACGAGCTTGAACAATGGCGCATTTCGTCCGGCTGAACCGGTGAGAATCCTCCAGTCTAGGTCGACTCCGAGGTCGTCGCGCATTTTCTGCGAGTCAGGCAGACGCAACGAAACCCTCGAAAAGACGTCATTGCGCAGTAGAAGTACGACGGATCCTGTCGCGCCAGCCGCACCGAGATTTTGATTCATGCGATACGCGGCCTGCACGAGTGCCGCTAAACTCTCATCGTATCGTGGATCGTTTAGGTAGATAGAGTCCAGCCCGTCGATGAACAGTACGTGTCGGTTCGGAGACCTCGCCGACGAAACCCACTCCTCAAGATACGGAATCAATGAGAAGATATTCAGTGCAGATTTGGATTCCTTCTTATAAACACTTCCAGCTCGTGGAATTGGGATCGCAACCGTTGTGGTCGCGACCTTCAGAAGCGCCTTGCCCGATGCGTCGCCCATAAATCCATACTCGCGAAGAAGACGCGTAACGCGATCCACTTCTCGAGCGTTGGTCATGCTACATGCATTATCTCTGCGCAGCAGGGTGAGATAATTGCACAGTAGAATGAACTTCCATGCAGTAACGGTACGCTCGACTCCAGCAGGTTGACCGGTCTGCAAGTTCGGAATGTCGGCAAGAGGAAGCGATGCCGCGTCGCGCACTTGCGAGCAAACACTGTCGACATCTGAAGCGATCCACAACCCAAGCGCGGACTTTCCGGTTCCTTTTGGCCCGAAGACAAATGTTCTGCGCCCTGACGTAACCTCATCGACGACGTTGTTTATGTTGACGTAGCTACGAAAAAAATGGTCGGGATCTTGCTTTGCTTCGTTGACCGCGTCACTGAGTCCGAAATACAAGTCCGAGTACTTTGTTCTCATCAACTCTCCATTTGCCAAGTCGGCCGAAGCCGAGGTCCGCTACTCGGTGAAACGCCGAGTCCAGGCGAGTACGCCGCCGCTGCTGTTGGCAATTTCCCCAGGCGACCAACTTACCTCGGTTACCAAACTTTGGCCTTGAATCGTTGATCTTCCGCGATGCTGGACATCGCTGCTCCTCTTGTCGAGGACGTTGAAACGATGTTCATGGTGAGCTTTGCATTTGAGGACTGCACCGCGGGCAAAAGGCCGCACGATCTGAGCCATCCAACTGGACAAGGGTGACCGTTCTCGACAGCGAATCTTCGCATCTGCCGCACCACGGCATTCTGGTTGTCGTTCGCTTTGTCGAATAGACCTGCGGCGCAGGCAGATCCGCGAGTCGTGCCATGAGAACCCGCGCAGGAAAACGCACGCCTGTCGCATTCTTCGATAGATAGTCCGAGAGACGCTTCGCGTCCCAGCCAGCGCGAAGCGCAGCGTTGATCCTCGGCGCCAGCGTAGCTACATCCTTCCGGCCCACTGTCCACGGGGGCGGGAGGGTTCGAAGCAGTTCGACACCAGCATCACTGGATTCGGATGGAGGTTCACTTGAGGGGTTATTGGGGTCCACCACTGGTTCTCCCGTGGGGTCTCGATATGACACCCCCTCCGTTTCACGGCGAACTGGGCGGCGTTTCGGAGTGGGACCGGGGGGTGTCGATTCGGGACGGGGTGAAAGATGCGGCGCATCAGGGTGGTTGAGGAAGTATCGACTAGACCGCTGCGCTCCCGAGTCGTGGAATTGGGCACGCCTGGTGACCAGCCCGTCGGCCTCCAACGTCTTGAGCGCGCGAAGGACCGTGCTTCTGCCGGCACCCGATTCAGACATCAGCGTTCGAATCGACGGAAAGCAGGAGAATCGCTCGTCCGCCTTGTTCGCGAGCAAGATCAGAATCAACTTGAGGGTGGGTGACCCAACGTCGGCATCGGTGGCCCAATCAACCGCTTTCCAGCTCATCGATCAATCACACTCGTGCAGATTCAAGCCACGTGTACACGTCCTGCCTTGCCCACCTGCGATGGCGGACGCTCAAGCGCATATGGTGCGGCCCGGGTGCATCGAGTCCACGCTCTCTCTTCGATGCCCAGTCGTGCAGCGTCGAGACCGGCACGCCGGTGATTTCACGGACTTCGTTGGCGGTCAGCATGTCTCGTTCGATCGGCGGATGGCTCATGCTTTGTCCCCTTCTGGATGAATACTGTCGTTTCGCTACACATTTGCGGTCGAAATGTTTGGAACGTCTGTCCGCGTCGCGGCTTCAGCGGGCTGCGGTTCTTTTTGCAGCATCCGACCGACTGTCTTGTGATGCACACCAAGCCGGACGCCGATTCGCCGATGCGACCAGCCCTCCGCTTTCAAGGCTGCAGCGACTCTTGCGGGGTCGTCATTCGAGGGCAGTTGATCCGATTCACTCGCGAGTGACTGGCTCGGATTCGGTTGGGCTCGATTAGGCGAGCGATTGTCGTTTGTACTATCACTGGATTTTGGCGCCCGCTGCGTTGTCGCTCGCCGACTCGAAATCGGTTGGTCTTTGTTGGTCGGCATGGGCTCAACGTGTTGGGTAACCCGGACCAGAAGCGCAATACCGTGTGTAGCAGCGAGAAGGCTCACTGGCGCGACGGTTGCCACCGCCGCGCTGACCAACGGTGCCAGTGTGCGGCCAGATGATATGCCGGCGTGAAAAGCGTTACCGGCCACTGAGACACTGGCCGTGCTCGCAAGGACCGTCCAGAAGAAGCGCAGCGCAGGTTTACCGCTTTCGAGGCGGGCCAGAGTCACGACGCTGATGGTCGACTGCAGGATCGCTCCGTCAACGATGACTGGCCAAATCCACGCTAGGTGACGCGGTTGGCCGGCTTGCACAGCCAAGTCCGACAGTGCCGCGAATGACAATATGAAGGCGCCCGTGGCGATCGCGACGGTCAAGCCGACAGCAGAGATGGTTGCAATACGAAGAGGGCGAGCGCGGCTACTGGTCATGTGCGGCACCACGACTAATGGTGTCGCGATCGCGACGAGTTGGGTCCGCTCGTCGCTGTCCCGCCGCCCGAAGGGTGAAACCGGCCGGATCGGCATATCGAGGCCCGCGACCGACATCGGCGAGCAAACGACGCGGATCGCCGAGTCGCTGCAATGCGACACGGCGGCTAGCTGCACCCCGAGTCGTGGTCGGCGGCGCGCCTCCTCCGGGTCTGGCGCGCACGCTGAGCATGTTCAACACTTCGCGCTGACTATTGGAGATACTGACCATCGCAGTGACCGCGAGAGCCAACCGCTCGTTGGGGAATCCAGAGTTACGCTCGACTCCATCGCGGCCTATCGATTGGGCGGACGCCGCTATGTCCTCGAATATGTGGAACAGCCTACTGAGATCGCGAAATTGCATCTCGTCGGCGTTCACCACGCACCACCCGCCGTTGCGAATGGTTGAGCGAGCGCGAAGCATTCGCCTTTGTCGACACGGATCGCGCGCGACCCCAGTCGGTAGCCTGTCAGTCGACCCTCGGCAATCCAGCGGCGCAATGTCCTGGGATGAACTCCGACGAGTTCCGCCCCCTTCTGAATGCTGATCAAGACTAGTGTTCCGCTGCCGGATCGATCGTGCTTCTTCATGGCATGGTCCCTTCTGCAACGACGCCCGGCCGAGTGACCTGTCCGGTCGTTGTTGGATCGGTTCGGGCACAAACAGATTCGCGTGTACAAAGAGGACGGCAGCACCGCGCAACGTGACTTCTTAAGACGTCCCCGTGGTAAACTCGTCCCTAGTCGTCCCAACTTCTGAGGGGGAACAGTGACGAACGACCGATTGCGAGACGCTCTACTTCGCCAAGGATTGACGCGCGACACGGCCGCGCAAGCGATAAACGTCGACGCGAAGACCATCGAAAGATGGATTACGAAAGACCGGACACCATATCCAAAGCACAGAAATGCTCTTGCGGCGTTGTTGCGTGAATCCGAGTCTTTCCTGTGGCCGGACGCGCGCGGGTCAGAACGCGCAGCAGAGATCGCAACGTCCGAGGTTGTCGCCGTATACCCGCACCGGCACGAAATGCCGCGAGAAGTCTGGTCGCGTCTAATAGACAGCGCCGCAAGCCAATTGGATATTCTTGTATACGCTGGACTATTCCTGACCGAGAACCACAAGTTGGTCAAGACACTTCGCACCAAGTCGCGAGCTGGAACGAACATCCGATTCCTGTTCGGCGACCCAGACAGCCTTAACGTCACGAGTCGCAGCAGAGAGGAGAACATCGGCCCTGAAGCGATCGCGGCGAAGATCCGAAACGCGATCATGTTCTTTCAGCCGCTCGCGGACGAACCTGCCATCGACATCAGGCTGCACGAGACCACCTTGTACAACTCGATCTATCGCTTCGATCACGAGATGCTAGTCAACACACACGTTTACGGACTGATGGCCGCCCACTCCCCTGTGCTGCATCTACGCCAGCTTGCCGGCGGCGACCTCTTCGACACCTACGCAGACAGCTTCGACGCCGTTTGGGAGGATTCGAAGCCTCTCGCGGGACCGCACGTATCCATGTACAACTAGCTAGAATCGCTTCGATGGCACGCATCGAGCACTACTACGACCCTGACGCACCTCAAGCAAACAGCATCGTCGTTGCAGCGACGGCATTCGTGCTCGACGACCACGAACGGGTGTTGCTGATCCAACGGACCGACAACGGCCTGTGGGCGATTCCCGGCGGCGGCCAGGACGTCGGCGAGTACATATCGGAGACCGCTGTCCGCGAGACCCGCGAAGAAACCGGCATCGACATCGAAGTCACCGGGATTGTCGGTCTTTACACCAATCCGAATCATGTAATGGCCTATTCCAACGGCGAAGTGCGCCAACAGTTCTCGATTTGTCTACGCGCCAGACCGGTTGGCGGACACCTGCGCCCATCAGACGAGTCATCGATCGTTCGATGGGTCAATCAGGATGAATTGGACGGACTTGACATTCATCCTTCGGTCCGACTTCGAATCGATCACGGATACGCCCGGTCGCCCGAACCGTACATCGGCTAATTAACCAGCCGCGCGCAGCTTTCGCTCGGTTCGCTCCACCGCGGCAATGAGTTCGCCACGAGCACGACTTACGAACTGTGACACCACATCTGCCGGACCATACCGCCAGACGATCTCGTCCAACCGCTGGTGGACGTCCACCAGTTCGCCATTCGGCCCCGTAGTCATGTCGCAATACCAGACTGCATCACGGACGGCCGACTCTTCGTTCTCGAACTCACCCAGTCCACCAATTTCGCGAAGTTCCGCCTCAACGTCCGCGAACGAGTGGTGCGCAACAAGGCCGCAGATTCGTTCGGGCCAGCCCTCTGCGCGCAGGAACCTCGCTCCATCTAGAGGATGAAAACCACTGTGCACCAATGCAGGTGCGTACCCGATGTCGTGCAGCCAACATGCGGCGATGAGATAGTGGCCGTCATTGCGGAACGCATGCGCGATTGTTTCGGCCCGGGCTCCCACGCCTCGAACATGCAACCACCGTTGAGGCAACGGGTCCACGAGCGTCGCCCTGGCAAGCGAGGGCGCGGTGAAAATATCTGCGACAGCCACAAGGTCAACCTACCGATTGCGAGAGTGGATACGGAGCACAACTCTTGGTCGCCGCAATTCTCAGTCACTTCGATGAACAACCAACATACCGTCGCAGCCCGTGCAGACCACACCTCGGATGTGTTCGCCACAAACCCCGGGCCGTCCAGTCTGAAACGGACTGTGAGCATCCGGTAGACAAAGCATCCCGCACAATGTGTGCTGCTTCGCCCGGGTTGCCCTCAGTCGAGCGGCCGAGCCTAGATCTTGGCGCCCGCGAGGCGAGCCGTGTCGATAAGCACAAGAGATTGTCAACCGGTTCTCGCGGACGGTGCAATTGGCTCGTTCCATGCGAGTCGGCGGCCTTCCCGTCACCAGCGCTGTGTGATCATCGTCATGTGCCAACACCCAACGCGTCCCCTTTCGGCGTGGTGCTTAATGACCTCGACAGCGCCGTGCCGCTCCCATTCGACCTCTGCGGTTGGACTCTAGCCTCGTGCTTTCACGGCGATTGAGCGGAAGTCCGTGTCACCAACAAAGAATGGTGC